>JAMDCE010000599.1 GCA_023489135.1 Chloroflexota bacterium | reverse complement strand
AACACCCGGCCGCAGCCTTCACAGACCAGGTGATGGTGCTGCCCCTTTTCTATGGCGTGGTACCGCTTCCGGCCATCTCTCAGCACTGTCTCGGTGACCAATCCCATCTCCCTCAACAACTCGAGGGTACGGTACACGGTAGAGTCACTAATGGCCGGAAACCGCGGGCGCAAAGAGGCCAGGATCTCCTCCGCGCTAATGTGGTCGGAACTGCTCTTCACCATCTCCAGGACAAGCTGACGCTGGGGCGTCAGCCGGTAGCCTTTACTCTTCAGCAATTCTTGATAATCGTCTGTAATTCCAACCATCCACGTCCTCGTTTCGCCGTTGATTTCTAGTATACACCGAGAACCGGATTATTGCAATAGACTGCACTTGCAGGAATTTGCGACAAAGCTTCGTTCCAAGATCACATTCCATCCATAGCAGCTGCATTCACGAGTCACCCAGATTCCAATTGCCGGGTCTGTTGACCGGAAACGACTCCGGCTAGTCAAGAGAACTCGCCTTCTCCGTCCTTGAAACCCCGCCAGCCACCAGGGCGGCAGGCAAGTTGTTGTAGGGATGGGGCAGGACATGCACGTCGACAGAGTAGACCAACTTCACGTTTTGGGAGGTAATCACCTCCTCAGGCGAGCCCTTGGCGTAGACCCTGCCCCGGCACAACATCACAAGACACGTGCAGTACTGTGCGGCCAGGTTAAGGTCGTGGAATACCGCCAGCGTCGCCAATCTCTGTTTTTGCTGAAGTCCAGCCACGAGGTCGAGGACCCCTATTTGGTATCCGATGTCCAGTTGAGACGTGGGTTCGTCCAGGAGCAGAAGTTTCGGTTCTTGAGCCAGGGCCCTGGCGATGATGACTCTCTGCCGCTCGCCACCAGATAGTTCGGCAAGGCGCCTATCGGCCAGAGCCAGGCTATCGGTTAACTCCATAGCTCGCCGGGCAATGGCCAGATCCTTGAAGTTTTCAGACCGTAGAAGCCCCCAATAGGGTGTGCGCCCCAAGAGCACCATCTCAGCAGCCGTAAAGTGCCCCGGCGTAACGGGATTTTGGGACACCACCGCTACTTTGCGCGCCAGCTCCCGTCGCGATAGGCGAGCGGCATCCTCACCCTCGATCAGGATGCGCCCCTTGCTAGGACGAAGCGTGCCACTGATATTCCGAATCAAGGTGGACTTACCAGAGCCGTTGGGCCCCACTACGCCCACCATCTCTCCCGCTTGCACCCCCAAGGTGACATCGCACAGAATGGATTTTTCCTTGTAGGCGAAACTCAGGTCATCCACTTGCAGAACGGGTAGCGCCATTCTAGAACACCTCCCTCTTCTGTCGACGCAACAAATAAAGGAAAAAGGGGGCACCTAGGAAAGCGGTGATGACGCCAACGGGAACCTCGCCAGGCGCGAGAACGGTGCGAGCCACAGTGTCTGCGGCGATTAGGAAGGCGCCCCCAAATAATGCCGACAAAGGCAAAATCAGGCGGTGATCGTGGCCCCAAACAAGTCTGACGGCGTGAGGAGCGATGAGCCCGACAAAACCGATCAGCCCGCTCACCGCTACGGCCGCGGCCGTAGTCAGGGTCGCAGCTCCGATCAGGATCAGCTTGAGTCGTTCCACCTCTATTCCCAGTTGCGCGGCCTGTTCCTCGTCCAGTTGTAAGACGTTCAGGGAGCGAGCGTGGAAACAGATGATTCCCAGACCTAAGGCGGTATAGGGAAGGGTAACCAGCACCTGCGGCCAATTGCTGAGGGTAAAGCCGCCAAGCAGCCAGGTGTACACCGCTTGCAGTTTGTCCCCGTTCAAGAACATCAGGAAGGAGGTGACGGAGGAAGCAAAAGATCCAAGAGCTACCCCTGCCAGAATCAGGGTTGTAACCGGTGCTGACCCACCGACTCTGGCTAAACCGTAGACGGCACCTACGATCAATGCTGCGGTAACAAAGGCCAGCCACTGGACGATTCCGAGGCTGTAGAGAAAGGGACCAAACGGCAGCACGAAGGCGATTGTGGCTCCCAGCGCCCCTCCGGATGCTACGCCAATGAGATAGGGATCAGCTAGCGGGTTGCGAAATAGACCCTGGTAAGTTCCTCCTGCTAACGCCAGCGATCCCCCCACCAGTCCGGCGAGAACGATTCGAGGCAGACGCATTTGGAAAAGAATCACCTCGTAACTGGGCGGCCAGTTGGGAGAAACATTCAGCGACGGACCTACCAGGGGAACCCTCATCAGTAGCATTTCGAGGACCGCTAAGGGGGGGATGGCGACTGAGCCCGAGGTAGTAGATACAAGCGCAACTACCAGGAGGATGACGAGGCCCAAAGCGATAGATAGCGGTACCCATCTCGCATTCTTGCAGGGTAGGGTGTTGGCGTCGCCAAGCTGTGGAGAGGGGAAGTAAGCCTTCCCCTCTCGGACTTCTGTCTTAGTCACGAAATAGCTCCGGATGGATGGCCTTGGCCAGCGACTCCAACCCATTTACTACTCGGGGACCGGGCCGGTTCACTAGATCGGGATCGAGCGGCACGATGCGGTCGGTCTTTACCGCCGTTATTTGCTGCCAGCCAGGGCGACTCTTGACGCTCTCGGGCGTAGCCCCGAGGCCATGGTCGGCCAGGATGATCACCTCAGGGTCCTTAAGCACGATCGCCTCCTGGCTCATCTGTGGCCAGGCGTTCTTGGCATCGGCGGCGATATTCTCGCCACCAGCCTTTCGAATCATGTCGTCCACGAAGGTGTCGGGGCCAACGGTGAAGAGGTTTGCGTCCAGTTCGAAGAAGACCCGTGGCTTTGCAGAAGCGCCTCCGACCTTCCTCACAACGTCGTCAATGCGCCTCTGAAGGTCTGAAGCCAGGGTTTCCGCCTCCTTCGACTTGTCGGCGATTCGGCCCACCAAGCGGATGTTGTCAAGCACCCCCTCAATAGTTCTCGGCTGGAGGACAATCACCGTGAAGCCACGCTTCTCTAGTTCTGGCACGACGGTCTTAGCGTGCATATCTGCCGCCAGGATCACGTCTGGCTCCAGAGCGACCACCTTCTCGATATCGATCTTGGCGAAACTACCGACCTTGTCCTTCTTTTGCGCCTCAGGCGGGAAGTCCGAGTACTCGTCCACGCCAACCACCTGTCCGCCAAGGCCCAGCGCGAAGAGGATCTCCGTGTTGTCGGGAGAGAGAGAGACGATCTTCTGGGGCAGTTTCGCCACTGTCACCGACCGTCCAGCGTCGTCGCTGAAGCTCAAGGGTAAGCTCGACGCGGTTGGCGAAGCGGCGGGCAACGCCGTTGGCTTCGCTTCTGAACCAGCCACAGGCGCACTTGCTCCACAACCACTGACAAAGTATGCTACCAGGAATACCAAACTGAGCATCCACAGGAATCGTCGCATAGAATGACAACCTCCTCATTTAGCTGGCCCGCAAGCGCAACCTAACACCAGCGCGCAACAACCGCCTCCGTTTGCGCCAGCAGGTGCAGCTCGGTCGCCTTGTTTCACGTACGCTCTTCATCACCAACGGATGGGCCAGAAACAGATCTTGACACGGGTATTCGCAGAGGCAAAAAAAATCCCCCACTTATGGTGGGGGAGAGGTGCGGACTCGCAAAGTCAATTTGCCTACCCCCTTTCTCGCGAAGTGGTTTGGCGCACCACAGAGGCCGGCGTTCTGACTTATGACCCGGCGACCTACTTGCCTGCCGAGCCCTTCACAGTTGCGGGACAGTGGCGGCGTTGCACCGCACTTTCCCAATTAAGCTCTCGCTTTCGCTCGAGCGCCTCTGTTGCTGGTATTCTATTCTGGACATCATTCTAGCACAGAGTGTCAAGAGACGCAGAATCTTGCCAGAATCTTGCCAACCGCTCCAAATCAAATTAGAAGGCAATTGGGTTAGGGCGTGGCCGCGCAGTTCCGCGGACGGCTACCGGGACGGCACTCCCTTCGGCAGGAAACCTCGACTCTCCACAAAACGAACGAAGGTCTGAGCGACGGCTGATAAGGGCGCGTGCTCGTGGGCCAGATAAAGCGTGCGGGTGAGTTTCACTCCTTCGATTTCGACTGCGGTCGCCTTGAGGTTGGAACGGTTGGTAAGGGCTAGGCTGGAAACGAAGCCCAGCCCTACGCCGGCCTCGATAGCCGCTAGCTGCGCTTGGCTTGTGCCCACCACCATAGCCACGCGATACTCGGGCAGACGCTGTCCCTGTTGCATCAGAAGGCGCCGGAGGCTTTCCAGAGTCCCAGAGCCGCCCTCACGCTCGACCAGGGGCTGGCCAGCCAAGTCACACAGACTGATCTTCCTTTTGTCTGCCAACGGATGGCCTGCAGGTACAGCTAGCACAATCTCGTCTTCGGCAAAAGAGATTAGCCGAAGGCGACGGCGACCCACGGGCGCCCCAAGAAAGCCTATCTCGGCCTTTCGAGCCAACAACTCCCTGGCCACACCCGCCGAATCGGTGATCAGAAGGCTGGGTTTAACGTGCTGATGCCTCACGGTGAACTGCGCCAGCAAACCGGGCACAATGAACTCGCCGGGGATGGTGCTAGCAACCACGAAAAGGGGGCCAGCCAGCTCGTCGTTGCCCGCCTTCAGACGACGGAGCGTGGTGTCTAATTCGTTAAGGACGTTTTCGGCACAATAAAGAAACTCTCGGCCCTCTGGCGTGAGAGCAACAGGCCGCTGCTCCCGGTCGACCAAAGCGCAGCCCAGCTCTCGCTCCAGTTGTTGAAGCTGCCGGCTCACACCCGGCTGCGTCAGGCCTAGAGAGCGCGCGGCGGCGGAGAAGCTGCCCAACCTCGCCGTTTGCGCGAAAGCTCGAAGCTGACCCAGGTCCATCTTCTTCTCCTATGACAACTTGGCATATTCTTTGCGCCCAGTATAACAGCACTGTACCATTCTGTCACGCTTGACTTGCGACGAATTAGACCGCCGTTAGCGCATTCGGCCTAGTTGAAGAGGTGAGAAAATGCCTGCCAGCCCGGAAAAGGAAAGCGAGATTCTCGGGAGACTCCACGACGGGGTCGTGAACTTTGACCAGGCTGTGGTCGTCCAAGCCAGCCATGAGGCTCTGCAGGAAGACGTAGGAGCGTACAAGGCGGCGATGGACGGCCTGGCGGCGGGGATGCACACGGTCGGGAAGCTCTTCGAGGACGGTGAGTATTTCGTGCCTGAAACCCTGATGTCCGCTGACGCCCTTTACAAAGGCCTGGCGATTCTTCGCCCTCATATTAAGCCTGAGGACTTGGAGGGTAAAGCCAAAGGCGAGGTTGTAATCGGAGTGGTGGAAGGCGACGTCCACGACATCGGCAAGAACCTAGTCAAGATGATGTTCGAGGTAGCGGGTTTCAACGTCCACGATTTGGGGCGAAACGTCCCGCTAGAGCAATTCGTCGAAGAGCAGGTACGCAGTGACGCCGAGCTGGTTTGCCTCTCCACCATGATGACCACAACCCTTCGCAGTATGCAGCGAACCATCGAGAGCCTAAGGGCGCGCAACCCAAATTGCAAGATTATGATTGGCGGCGCACCTGTTTCTTACAAGGTTGTGGACGAATTCGCGGCCGACGCCACGGCGCCCAACGCCACCAATGCCCTCCGCGAGGCCATCAAGCTGGTTGATACGCTTCGAACGATTTAGCTGCTTCGAGGAAAGGAATAGTTCTATGGAAATCCCGAAAGACAGAATGAGTCCCAAGGAGAGGGTATCGGCCTTCCTGGCAGGGAAGCCCATGGATCGAGTACCAGCGGCCCCATTACTCCTGAACCACCCGGCCCGGGTTCTTGGGGTACCGATCAAAGCGACAAACACCGATGGGAAACTCCTGGCTAAGGCTCACGTTGCCGCCTACCGACGGTATGGCCACGATTTCATCACCATCCTCACTTGCACGGCCAACATATCTGAGGCTATGGGTGCGAAACTGATTTTCCCTGAAGACGACGTCGCTATGATAGGCGAACCGGGGATGAAGACCCTGGAGGAAGTGGACGATCTCGAGCCAGCCAACCCCTACACGGATGGCCGCCTGCCGCTCTATCTTGAGGCCACTAGGCTGGCCGTGGAGGAAGTGGGCGATGAGGTCTTCGTATGCACGCTCCCGGCTGGACCCTTCACCGCCGCGGCCCAACTTCGAGGTACCGAGGACTTTATGATGGAGACCTATAAGGATCCAGAGCGGATCCACAAACTGCTTAGCGTCTGTACTCAGAGCATCATCAATTTCATCGATGCCATTGTTGAAGCGGGCGGCGTCCCCGTCTTGGCCGAACCTGTCGGCTCCGGCAGCCTAGTGAGCAAGAAAACTTTCCGCGAATTCAACCAGCCTTGTCTCAAGCGAATTTCCGACCACATTCA
>JAMDCE010000234.1 GCA_023489135.1 Chloroflexota bacterium | reverse complement strand
CCTCTTTCGGTCATGTCCAGGGAATTGCGCTCTTTGGTGAATCCTCGGTGCATTCCCTGAGAAGAACCGACCTTCCACCTCCCCCGTAAACTCGGGTCTTATCGATAAGGATTCTGAACAGAGCGCAAGACCAGTAGAAGCATCTCTTTGCCCTGAACGAGAGGGCGCGACGCCATTCTTGGGAAGCCGGTCCAGGTTGACACTCCCTTGAGGCGTCCAGTATAATTCAGCAGTTTGATTACTTTTGCCAGTCGAAGAATCGGCTAGAAGGAGATCTCGTTCTTGCCCCGAAAGACTGCCTACTGGTTGGTTGCCATTCTAATCCTAACCGCCGCCGCTATCTGGGTGGATCTCCCGACTAATCCGGGCCTCAGTTTCCTGGGAATAAACCGCGAAATCAAGGTGCACGAGGGCCTTGATCTCCAGGGAGGGATTCAAGTGCTCCTGGAGGCCAAGCCACCGGCGGGCACCACCGTTAGCAGCGAGGCCATGTCCGCGGCCAAAAGCATCGTTGAGCAACGCGTCAACGGCCTGGGTGTGTCCGAGCCAGTCATTCAACAGCAGGGCAGCAATCGTATTATCGTCGAGCTGCCGGGTATAAAGGATCCGGATCAGGCCATTTCGACCTTTCACGAGACTGGCTTGCTAGAGTTTGTTGACTCCGGCCGCACCTATTTGCCGGAAGGAACAGTAGTTCAGACGACCTTCAGCCAGTCACAGGCTCCGTCAAGCCCGCCCGCCGGAAGCGGTACGCCTAGCCCTTCAGCCCCAGCGACGACGCCACCGACGGCATCTTCATCTCCTACCAACACGACCGCGCCGGCGACTCCGTCTCCATCGGGGTCGGTTAGCCCGAGCACCAACGCGAGCGGAGTGACGAATACACAGTCTGTGACGCCCACAGCCCCAGTGACCTCCACAGCGCCCATAACGACGACCCCCCAGGCTCAGCAGCAGGTTTATCGTACCATCCTCACTGGCAAGGATGTCGCTAGCGCTGACGTCACCTTTGACGACCTGCAAAGGCCTATGGTTAGCTTCACTCTCACCGACGAGGGAGGAAAGAAGTTCGGCGAATACACCAGCCAGAGTATTGGCAACTTCCTCTCCATCACCATGGATAAGAAGGTCGTCTCTTCTGCCACGATCAAAGCGGCCATTCAGAAAAGCGGAGTTATCGAGGGTGTTAACCTGAACGAAGCCAAGAAGATAGTCGTTCAGTTGAAGTACGGTTCGCTGCCGGTGCCCCTGGAGGTGGTGCAGGACCGGACAGTGGGACCAACCCTCGGTCAGGACTCGGTAGCTAAGAGCATCGATGCCGGCTTGATTGGCTTGGGTATTGTGGCCCTGTTCATGGTTTTGTACTACCGGCTCCCCGGAGTCCTGGCCGACGTATCCTTGGGAATCTACACCGTTCTGGTCTTCGCCTTGTTCAAGCTCGTTCCGGTCACCCTCACGTTGGCTGGTATCGCCGGCTTCATTTTGTCCATCGGTATGGCGGTGGACGCCAACGTTCTCATCTTCGCTAGGGTCAAGGAGGAATTGCGCCAAGGGAAGACGCTGGGGTCGGCCGTGGAAGCAGGATTCAAGCACGCCTGGCCCTCCATCAGAGATTCCAATATTTCAACGATGATCACCTGCATCATCCTGTTCTGGTTTGGCTCTACTTTCGGCGCCAGCATTATCAAAGGCTTCGCCTTGACCCTGGGCATAGGTGTGGCTGTTAGCATGTTCACCGCCATCACCGTTACTAGAACCTTTATGCGCGTTCTGCAATCGAGCATTACCGGTGGCGTCATGCAGGTCTCCCAGCGGCGGCTGCTCTGGCTTTATGGCTTATCGGGAGGTCCGAAAGCGAGCGACGCCACGGAGTAGGCAAGCTAGCTGACCGCGGAGAATGGTTTTGCAAGGTATCTTGGACGGTAAGGAGATCTTAGTCTGAATGATAGATCTGGTCGGTAAACGCTACTGGTATTTCCTGCTTTCGCTGCTCATCATTGTGCCAGGCGTGATCGCCTTGCTGCTCTTTGGCCTCAGGCTGAGCATCGATTTCACGGGCGGCACCCTCTGGGAGCTGGACTTTCAGCGGGCTGTCCAGCCAGCGGAGGTGAAGACCGTCTTGGCCAAGCAGGGATTCGCCGATAGTTCCGTGCAGACGGCCGGGGATAAGGGCGTTCTCATACGAAGCAAGGAGATCAAGGCTGGCTCGGAGCAGAAGAAAGTTCTGGAAAAGGCTTTGAGCGACAAATTCGGTCCGATGACGGAGTTGCGGTTTGAGTCAGTCGGTCCTGTCGTGGGGCAGGAAATCACCCAACGGTCGCAACTGGCCGTGGCCGCGGCCTCGGTAGGCATACTCGTCTACATCTCCTGGGCTTTCCGAAAGGTGAACAAACCCTTCAGATATGGAGTCTGTGCCATCGTGGCAATGCTCCATGACGTTCTGGTGGTGGTGGGTCTTTTTGCCATTTTTGGCAAGCTTTTCGATATGGAGATCGATTCTCTCTTCATCACCGCTCTCCTAACCGTGATCGGCTTCTCCGTGCACGATACCATTGTGGTGTTCGACCGGATTCGCGAGAATTTGTCCCGCCGAATGGGAGGCTCTTTCGAAGAGGTGGTAAACCACAGCCTCGTTCAAACTATGGCTCGGTCCATCAACACCTCCCTGACTGTGGTGCTCACCTTATCGGCTCTCTTTCTCTTCGGAGGCGTAACCATTCGAACCTTCGTCCTCGCTCTCCTTATCGGCGTGGTGAGCGGAACCTATTCATCCATCTTCAACGCCAGCCAGCTTCTGGTGGTGTGGGAAAACCGGGAGATCGGGAGCTTATTCCGAAGGTTGTCGGGCCGGCAGACTGCTGCTTCGCGGGCCAAGTAGATCGAGAGATGCTCAGGCGCTGGTTGCTCCTGGTAGAGCGTTTTCGACTTTGTGCATCTTTACACTACCAGGTCTTTGTGCTAAAATCCCTTTTAGCGTTCGGGCCGAAGAGACTACGCCTCTGTAAACCCGTAGCAGGCGCCCGAACCTCAAAGGTAATCTGGTCAGTTCCCCTTTTGCCCCCGTTCTCTGCCGCTTGTAGTGAGAGGCGGCCGGGTATTAGCACCGTCGACACGAGAGGTGGAAACCTAGTGCCGATCTGGCAGTAGGCGATGAACGCCCTGGAAGCGCCATGACATTTGACGGGCTGTAGAGCGGAAGGTGGCGGCGGCGTTGACGTCAGGTTAGAACAATCTTCAGCCTGCGGAGGGATCGAGGAAAACGAGGAGGTGAGTTAGCAATCTCAGACCCGCGCGGTCCGATTTCCTATTGCGTTGTTCAATGGGGAAACAACATTAAAGTCTAAGGGAGGAGGAGCAAGTGGAACTTGTTTGGGTCGTGCCTGTCGCCGCAGTGATAGCGATTGGCTTTGCCTTTTATCTGGCCTGGGATGTCTTGCGGCGCGACCGCGGAACGCCAGAGATGCAGGAAATCTCCGGAATGATCTATGAGGGCGCTATGGCGTTCCTGAACCGTCAATACCGCACCATCGTAATGCTGGCTATCGTGGCGGCCATTGTCATCGGCGGGCTGTTGGGCTATTTCAACAATTGGGATCTAGGTTGGCGGACAGGTGTCGCCTTCTTGGCCGGTTCGGGGGCCTCAATCCTGTCGGGCTTCATCGGCATGTTCATTGCCGTCAAGTCCAACATCCGTGCCGCAGCGGCGGCTAGGATTAGTCTCAGCGATGCCGTGACGGTTTCCCTTCGTGGTGGGGCCGTTTCCGGCTTCCTGGTCGTGGCACTCAGCCTCATCGGCGTAGCGGGAATGTTCTTTGGTTACGGCGGGTTCGCCAATCCCGACCAGGCGCCTTTCCTGATCGTCGGATTCGGTTTCGGGGCCAGCTTCGTAGCGCTCTTCGCCCAGCTCGGTGGTGGTATCTACACCAAAGCCGCTGACGTCGGAGCCGACCTGGTAGGCAAGGTTGAAGCCGGTATCCCTGAGGATGACCCGCGCAACGCCGCCGTCATCGCCGACCTAGTAGGCGACAATGTGGGCGACTGCGCAGGCCGCGGTGCCGACTTGTTCGAATCCACCGCTGCCGAGAACATTGGGGCAATGATCCTTGGCGTCGCCGTCTATGTCGCTACCGGTCGAACCAACGCAGCCTGGATCATGTTCCCCCTCATCGTCCGTTCGTTCGGCATTATCGCTTCCATGGTTGGCATCCTCGTGGTGCGAGCGCGCAACGACGAAAACCCAATGGCCGCGCTAAACCGGGGTTACTATGTGACGGCGGTTCTATCGCTCATCGCGATGTACTTCAGCACCGAGTATATGCTGCATAGCGTCTACTTCTTCTTCGCCGGAGCAGTTGGAATTGTCACCAGTATCGCCTTCGTCTACATAACTCAATACTATACTTCTGGAGCGTGGCGGCCGGTCAAAGAGATCGCCAAAGCATCCCGGACTGGTCCGGCCACCAACATCATCGCTGGCACCGCTGTAGGCTACGAGACAACGGCCAGCACAGCCATCGTGATCTCGGCCGCTCTGATCGGCGCCTACTGGTTTGGCACGCAGTCCGGCGTTGCCCACGGTGGCATTTACGGCACGGCGGTTGCCACAATGGGCATGTTGATGTCGGCGGCTTACATTCTGGCGATGGACACCTTCGGACCTATCACCGACAACGCCGGTGGCATCACCGAGATGTCCCATGCGCCAGAGCACGTACGGCAGATTACCGACTCCCTGGATTCCGTTGGAAACACCACCAAGGCACTGACCAAGGGCTATGCGGTTGCTTCCGCTGGATTGGCGGCTTTCCTGCTGTTCAATGCCTACCTGGACGACGTGGCCAAGCTTATGCGTGACCGAGGCCTCACTCCCATCACTGGCGTCGACATCGCCAAGGTGGAGGTCTTTGTGGGGGCGTTCCTGGGCGCCATGCTTATCTACCTGTTCAGTTCACTGGCTATCAGAGCAGTCGGCAAGGCCGCTGGCGATATCATCGAGGAAGTGCGGCGCCAATTCCGTGAGAACCCTGGCATCATGGAAGGGACTGTGAGACCGGACTTCGGGCGGGTCGTCGACATCACCACCAAAGCCGCTCTCCGCGAGATGGTCGCACCGGGCATCCTGGCCGTAGGTATGCCTATCGTGGTCGGGCTTCTACTGAAAGCTGAGGCCGAAGCGGCCTTCCTGATGGTGGGAACAATAGGCGGAATCCTACTCGCAACGGTTCTGAACAACGGCGGTGGAGCCTGGGACAACGCCAAGAAATTCATCGAAGCCGGTTTCATGAAGGGGGAAGACGGGGCCATCATTGGCAAGCGCACGCCGACCCACGCAGCGGCCGTGGTTGGCGATACCGTCGGGGATCCTTTCAAGGATACCGCCGGACCGTCGCTCCACGTTTTGATCAAGCTGTTGAGCACCATCACTCTGGTGCTGGCGCCGCTCTTCATCGGGTAACAGAGGATCAATCTAAAAAGGGGAGGCTCTCTGCCTCCCCTTTTCTTGTTACCGCTCAGCATCTCTGACCACAGACTACCGCACCTCCCTTGTTCGGTCTCAAATACTCTCTGGTCAAATGTGTTAAACTGTCCGAGACGGTGGGCCGTCCTCTCCATCTGTATCGGGCGTTAACCGAGAAGCCCTATCGGAGACAGTCATGTCGCTGACGGATGAAATCAAGGACTTTGCTCTGGATCTTGGCTATCACGCCGTGGGAGTTGCCCCAGCTCATCCCTTTTCGCAGTTCTCCAGCAGCTTTGCCGAACGGGCCGGGGATTACTCAGGCTATGCGTATCTAAGCGGCTGGGACGATCCTCAAAACGCGCTGCCCCGGGCCAGATCGATCGTGGTGGCGGTTTACGACTACGCTGCGGAGGGCTTCCCGCCGGAACTGGTAGGCAAGCTAGGCCGCGTTTACCAGGCGCGCTGCTACCTGGCACCGCCGACTCGGATCCATGGAGCCAGACCTCAGCTCATGCGACAGTTCCTGGGAAGCAAGGGCTGCCAGGTGGCGCCCTGGCCGGGCGGCCGCAGCGGCATCCCCGATCGCCAGGCCGCCGCCAGAGCCGGGGTTACCCACTTCGGCCGAAACACCGTCGCCTGCGCGCCATCCCTCGGTTCGTTTGTCCTGATCCACTCTTTCGTTATCGACAGGGAACTCGACTACGACCCACCCAACGAGAAGCTGCACTGTCCGCCGAAGTGCCACCTCTGCCAGGAGGCCTGTCCAACCGGCGCTATCACCTCCGAAATAAGAGTGAACCCACGACGCTGCATCGCCTACAACACCTTCGCTACTCGAGGAGAAGAGACCGGCGTCTCTCCCATCATACCCCAGGAGCTCCGCCCCAAGATGGGCAC
>JAMDCE010000122.1 GCA_023489135.1 Chloroflexota bacterium | reverse complement strand
CCACCCATTGGCCTTAGGACTTGGCGGCTATCCCAAGTCTGTCTACGCCACAAAACAGGCCGTTCATTTCGCTTCGAAGGCCGACGTGGTGCTCGGCGTAGGTTGCAGCTTTAAGGAGTTCTCCACCTGCCAGTGGCTGCCGGTGCCAAAGAACGTTCAATTGATCCACGTTAACGCTGACGTCGCCGAGATCCACCGTATCTACCCCGCTCAGGTTGGGTTGCTCGGAGATGCAAAACTAGTCCTCCGCGACCTCTTGACGCGGCTGCGGTCCCTTCAAGGTGACCGGCCGAGATTGGTCAGAACAGATGTACTGTCTGAGTTGCAGTCGGCGCGCGAACAATGGGAGGCCGATTGGCGGCCAAAACTGACCTCCGACGAGGTCCCCATCAACCCGTATCGAATCACGTGGGAGCTTATGCAGATTCTGGATCGGGAAAACTCGATCATTGTGCACGATGCTGGTGGGGTGCGTGGCTATATCGTTCACCACTATGAGGCTCCGGCTCCCCGGTCCTTCCTTGGGTTCGGGGCCCACAGCAACATGGGTTGGTCGGTGCCGGCGGCTATTGGAGCCAAGCTGGCAAAGCCAGACAAGACAGTTGTTTGTCTGGTCGGCGATGGTGCCTTTGCGATGAACGGCATGGAAGTCGAGACGGCTGTCCGTCACAACGCCCCCGTTTTGTTCATCGTGGGCAACAACAATTCATTGACTGACATCGCCGCGGCGCAGGACAAGCACTTCGATGGTAGGAGCATTTGGAACAAGTTATCGGGCGACTACTGTAAGGTGGCCCAAGGTTTGGGCGCTTATGCGGAAAAGGTGGATCGACCTGAGGAAATAAGGCCAGCGTTGGAAAGAGCATTGGCCTCTGGTAGAGCGGCCGTATTGGAGGTTTTGATCAAGCCCAAGGAACCTCGACCATACACGCAACTGCGCCCGTTCGGGCCAACCAGAGGTTAGACTGGCAAACAAATGACGGTTTGAAACAGAAAGGGGGTGGAGGTCGGATAGTTCTTCGCTGAGGATTGAGCCGTACTCAGACGGCCATGCTGGGTGTTCCAGCAATGTGACAGGAAGGAGATGAGCACCTTGAAAGATGTGGAATTCTTCGCTCCGACAGACCTGCAGGATGCCCTTGGCCTTTTGGCAAGATGCGGCGGGTGCGCCAAGGTGGTCGCTGGCGGAACCGATGTGATGGTCGACATGAGGCTCCGTCAGGATGATCCCGATTGCCTAATCTTCGTGGGGAATCTCCGCGAGCTGGCCTACGTTCGAGAGGATTCTGATGGGATCAAGATTGGCTCTCTCACTACGCTTACCGCTCTTAATGAATCGCCTGTGGTGCGAGACACTTGCAGCGCCCTGGCCCAAGCCGCCGGAAAGATAGGTGGTCCCGCCATTAGAAATGTGGGCACCGTGGGAGGTAATCTCGTCAAGGGTTCGCCGGCCGCCGACGCAGCCGTGGCCTTGCTGGCCCTGGATGCGCAGTTGAAGCTGGTGAGCCAGAAGGGCGAGAGAACTGTGCCTATCGGTCAGTTCTTCACCGGGCCCAGCAAGACGGTCCTGGCCAGTGACGAGCTCCTGACGGAGATTAGGATCCCCGCGAGAGCGGCGGGAAGGGCGAGTTGCTTCGTTAAGTTCGGGCGACGTGAGGCTGTGTCGCTGGCCGTGGTCAACACCGCGGTCGATCTTCACCTCGATCGCTCAAACGGTCGGTGCCAGGACATCAGGATCGCCCTGGGATCGGTGGCCCCGACGCCGATTCGAGCCAGAAAGACCGAGGAGGCCCTAAGGGGTAAGGCTCTGGACGAGGCCACGGTCAAAGCGGCGGCCCAAAACGTCGCGGACGAGATACGGCCCATCGACGACGGTCGGGGAACGGCCTGGTACCGCACGGAGTTGAGCCAGGTCCTGGTTGGGCGGGCCGTAATGGGGGCTGTTCAGGCCACCAAGCAGGTCTGAACTCGTTCGTCTCTATCCGTGAATTGTGCCGATAGGAGGTATGAAACGTGGAGCAGAAGCTTTCCTTCAGTGTAAACGGAAGGCCGGCGGAGACGACGGTTTTCACAACCGCCAGCCTTCTGGACGTTCTCCGCGAGCAGTTGAACATTACGAGTCCCAAGAAGGGTTGCGACATGGGAGACTGCGGCACCTGTACGGTCCTTCTCGATGGCGCGCCGGTCAACTCGTGTCTGATCTTGGCGCTGAGCGTTCAGGGCCGGGAGGTGACGACCATTGAAGGTATCGGGGATGCCCGGAACCTCCATCCTCTTCAGAAGGCCTTCTACGACTGGGATGCCGCGCAGTGTGGCTACTGTTCGCCCGGCATGATCTTGACGGCCAAGGCCTTGCTGGATAAGAATCCCAACCCGTCTCGCGAGGACGTCAATCTGGCGATTTCTGGCAATCTTTGTCGCTGTACCGGCTACGTGAAAATCGTGGATGCGATTCTCGACGTGGCCAAGTCCCACACTTCTGCGGCGGCGGCCAGGTGAAAGGAGGAGCGGGAATGGAGGAGATGTCCGTTATCGGAAAGAGTGTCCATCGCTACGATGGCCTCATGCATGTGACCGGTCAAACCAAGTATGTGAACGATATCTACCTGCCGGGAATGTGCTATATCAAGACCAGAAACAGCGAGCATTTCAACGCCAAGATTCTCAGCGTCGATACCACTGAAGCTGAGCGAATGCCGGGAGTCGTAGGGGTGGTTACGGCTAAGGATGTGCCCAACAATCGCTTCGGCCTGGTGGCCGATCAGCCCGTGCTGGCCGACACCTACGTGCGCCACCTGGGCCAGCCGATTGTGGCCGTGGTTGCCACTAGCGAGCGCCTGGCCCAGGAGGCGGCGGATAAGGTTAAGGTGGTGTTCGAGGTGATGCCGTCGGTCTTCGACCCAATTGAAGCCATGGAGCCCGGCGCGACCCCAGCTCACGATGGAGCTGGCTCGTCGGCTCATCCTAACATTGCTCAGAACGGGAAGTACGATCATCGCCGCATTCGTCCGGGTGATGTTGATGAAGCCTTCCGGCAGGCCGATCTCATCGTCGAGGACACCTACAGCAGCCAGATGCGCGAGCACGTTCCGCTGGAGACCCACGTCGCCGTGGGTCAGGTGGATGCTACCGGCAAGCTCACCATCTGGACGGTCAGCCAGGCCGTTCACCAGCACCAGCGCTTCGTTTCCTACATTCTCAACATTCCCTTCAGCAAATTGAGAATGATTGGGGGAACGCTGGGAGGTGGCTTCGGCTCGAAGAACGAGCTTCTCTGCGACCACCTGGTGGGGCTGGCCGCCTTGAAGACAGGCCGACCGGTGAAATGGCTCTGGACCAGAGAAGAGGAGTTCCTCAATTCGTCGGTCAATGCTCCCTATCCTCTCTTCAGCTATCGCACGGCCGTGAAGAAGGACGGCACGATGACGGCGATGAAAGTCAAAGCCATTCAGGATGGGGGCGCCTACACGATCTACAGCCTGGTGGGCATCAACAAGTTGGGGATCATGGCCCGCGGACCTTACCGCACCTCTTCATACTGGTACGACGGCTACGTGGTCTACACCAACAAACCGTCTTCGGGCGCCCAGCGGGGCTTCAACCTCGCCGAGGCTTGCTTCGGCTGGGAGCAGCACGTGGATCACATCGCCGAAGAACTGGGGATGGATCGCCTGGCGTTTCGGCTGAAGAACGTTCAAGTTATGGGCGATACCACCACCACTGGCGACCCAATGGAGAGCATAAGCATCCGCGAATGTCTGATTGCCGCAGCCAAAACGGCTGGCTGGCCGTTACCGAAGAGCGAGGGCGGTGACGGCTCCACCAGAGATTTTGCCTTCAAGTCCAACGCCGGTTCCCTCAAGAAAAGGGGAATGGGGATCTGCGCTCAGCATCAAGTGATGGGCCTTCCCTACGGTGGCGACCCTAGCCAGGCGGAGATCCAGATAATGGGCGACGGATCGGCTCATCTGAGGATGGGCACGGTAGATCTGGGGCAGGGCGCCAAGACCGTCACGGCGATGATTGCCGCAGAGGAGATCGGCATCCCTTACGAGAGTATCACGGTGACCAATGCTGATACCGAGACCACCCCCCTGGATGGTGGCAGCTATGCCAATCGCTGCACCTTCTTCATGGGCAACGCGGTGAGAAGGGCCGCCGCCGAGGTCAAGCAGTTGATCCTCCAGGAAGCCTCGGGTGAGCTGGGGACGCCGCCAGAGGCGCTGGACTTGAAGAACGGCACCATCTTCGTCAAGGACCATCCCGAACAAGCGGTGAGTCTAGCCGACGTCGCCAACAACTCCATCTGGAAGCAAGGCAAGTTCTTCCTCGGTCGGGGTGCTTTCTATCCCAACGCTGGTTATCCGGGCGATGATGATACCAGCCAGGGCAAGCCCTATGACTCCTACATGTTCGCCGCTGGCATCGCCGACCTCGAGGTGGACACCGAGACCGGTCAGATCGACGTGAAGAATATGTATATGGCCTATGACTGCGGCAAAGCTCTGAACCCGAGGCTTGTGGAGGGCCAGTTCGAGGGTGGGTGTGCGGCCGGCATTGGTGGGACGATCATGGAGAACATGCTGCCGTACTACCCAAGCTGCGATTACATTACCAAGAGCCTGTCCGAATATATGATCGGAACGTCTCTTGACCTGGCCAAGACGAAGATCCACGATATCATTGTGGAAGTTCCCCATCCCAGGGGTCCTTTTGGGGCCAAGGGAATGGGTGAATTCACGTCTAACGTGCAGGCGGCGGCGATTGCCAACGCTTTGTACGATGCCACCGGCGTGAGGGTGACGAGCCTGCCCCTGACGCCAGAGCGGGTTCTTCGCGCTCTCAAGGAGGCGGAGAAGAAGGCGGATAAGTAGGTCGGGGCAGGCGTCCTGCCGACACACGGGCTAATCAAGAGCGCTGTGGGGCAAAGCGTTCGCAGTTTTAGGGGCAGGTCTGAGGTGATTTGAGGACTCGGTTGAGTAGAGGGACGCGTTACGGTCGCCGTTTGTGAGAGTCGTGAACGTTCGTGAGACCTGCCCCTACCGCATTCCCAACCGCCTGCAGGTTACTACTCTGGTCTGAACTGCCGTCGTCGATGCAGGACGGTAAGGTCATGGTCTCCCGCGGGTATCCTACCCGCTCAAGCCTCTTACCTGCCTGGTAACCCGCGGGAGGCCTAAGCGATGATCCACCCGCAGGTTTCCCACGCGGCCCATACTCTCGGGCGTCTGGTAACCTGCGGGAGGGATGGGTGCGAAAACGCGCGCAGGTTACCGGTTGGTGGAAATGATGGCCAAGCGGAGTATTTGCGGGAGAATGGAACAAACCTGGGCGAGTGGCGACGGATTGCCGTCGCTACAGTCTAGCACGAAGAGCCAGACCATGCAGGGTTTATGCGTTCGAATCAGCGACGCATGCCTCAAACCCCGTCCTTCTTAAGAAGGACGGGCTGGTCCTTCGAAGAAGGAGAAGGCGTGCTGATGGCGATACCAGCGCCGCCGATAAATTCAGAACGCATAAGCCCTGTCCAGACCATAGTGCGGACCTTGCCTATTTATGATATGATTACGTGGCTTAAGGTCTCGTATCCTAGAGATTGGTTGCCTCTGCTCGATGACTAGGCAGTGGCCAGCCGAGCCCAACGAAGTGCTCTAGACGGCTAGTGGACTGAATTACGGCCTGGCTAGGCATTCAGCGGATTCGGTTCAACTGGCCATTTTTTGCGTGCCCTTATCGCCGGCGTCGAGATCAAGATTACTGGGCCCGGCGATGTCCGGGGACGCGATCAAATCGTGAAAGGAGCCTCGATAATGGATCTGGAGCGATTAGAGCGCGCGCGTCAGGCGATGGCCGAGGCGGGGATAGATGTCCTGGTTTGTCGCCTGGCCGAGAACGTGCTGTACCTGAGCGGCTACTGGCCTATCACTGGGGCGAACATGGTGGTCTTTCCCAGAGAAGACGAGCCAGCCTTGATCTTGCAGGAGGAAGAGCTAGACTTCCTAGGACCGGACTGCGTGAAGGATGTCCGGACGTACCAGTTTACTAACCTTGCTTTAGAGCCCGGAATCAATCACAAGATCGCTCCGGTGCTCGCCAGTTATTTTCAAGAAAAGGGTCTCAACAAAGCCACGGTTGGATACGAAGGAAGCTTCGAGGTTCTAGGTTGCGTGAACACCGCCATCGCGGCCCGGGTCGTCACCGAATCATCCATCAACTTTCTTAAAACTACCTTGCCTGAGGCTACATTAGTGGACGCCACCGCGGCGATCTGGAAGGCGCGCCGGGTCAAATCAAGGTTTGAGATCGAGAAGCATCGGCTGGCTAACGAAGTGGCCTGTCTCGGCTTGGAAGCGGCCAGGGAGGCGATCAGGCCGGGGGTCACCGAGGCCGAGGTCGCCGCGGCCGTGGAGGCTCG
>JAMDCE010000604.1 GCA_023489135.1 Chloroflexota bacterium | reverse complement strand
GCTGCGCATCGATCTCAGGCGGGGCGAGATCGTCAATGTCACCAAGAAGTTGACCTTCTCGGCGAAACCGTATCCGCCGTTCATGCTTTCCATTATTAACAAAGGTGGCTTGATCGAGCACCTCAGGAGCAGGGATTCGTAGATAAACGCGGGGCCTCTATAGGGCGGGCATGTTGCCCGCCAAACCAGGAAGGAAACCGTCATCCCGCAAACCGCCACCTTTCCCTGTCATCCTGAGGAGCGAAGCGACGAAGGATCTCAACTGAGAGAGATTCTTCGCCCCCTTTGGGGGCTCAGAATGACAATATCCGCTCAAAACGACGGTTTGGCTCAGGGTGACAATCAAAACTGGCAGGGCCGGCGCCTCGCCCAAAAAGCCAGCCGGAATCAGCCAGGGAATAAGACATGCCGCAGATAACGATCTACGACACTACCCTCCGGGATGGTTCGCAAAGGGAGGGTATTTCTCTTTCCGTAGAGGATAAGCTCAAGATCATCCGGAAATTGGATGATCTGGGAGTCCACTACATCGAAGGAGGCTGGCCCGGATCAAATCCCAAAGATGAGGAGTTTTTCGCTAAGGCCGGACGTCTCCATCTGGTCAACTCGAAGCTCGTTGCGTTCGGGAGCACGCGCCGGCCCGGCCTTCCGGCCCATCAGGCTCCCAATCTCCTCGCCCTGGTCTCGGCGGGGACTCCGACCGTCACCGTCGTGGGGAAAAGCTGGGATTTGCACGTGACCAAGGCCGTGGAGACGAGCCTGGAAGAGAACCTAAAGATGGTCGCCGACTCGGTGGCTTTTCTGAAGTCACAGGGCCTGGAGGTTTTCTTCGACGCCGAACATTTCTTCGACGGTTTCGAGCGCAACCAGGACTACGCCGTCCAGACGCTGGTAGCGGCGGCGGAGGCCGGCGCCAGTTGCCTGGTGCTCTGCGACACCAACGGCGGGACCATGAGCTCGCGGATTTTCCAAGTGGTCAAGCACGTCGCTGCGGTGGTGGGCACGCCCCTGGGCATCCACACCCACAACGACTGCGAACTGGCCGTGGCCAACACCCTGGCGGCGGTGCAGGCTGGCGTGGTCCAGGTTCAAGGTACCATCAACGGCTATGGCGAGCGGTGTGGAAACGCCAATCTCTGCTCCATCATTCCCAACCTCAAGCTCAAGCTGAACCTGGATTGCCTAAGCGATGAGCGCCTGGGTCTGCTCACGGAGGTTTCCCATTACGTCAGCGAGATAACGAACCTCGCTCCCGATCCGCATCTGCCCTACGTCGGCGCCAGCGCTTTCGCTCACAAGGGGGGCATCCACGTGAGCGCCGTGCGGAAGGCCGAGGAGACCTACGAGCACGTCGATCCCGAGCTGGTGGGCAACCGGCAGCGGGTGCTGGTCTCGGATCTGGCGGGCAAGAGCAATGTGCTCTACAAGGCCGAACAGTACGGCTTGACCCTGAACAATGGCTCAGCCGACGTCAAAACCATTCTGGAAAAGGTCAAGGCCCTGGAGCAACAGGGGTTCCAGTTCGACGGGGCCGAGGGTTCCTTCGAGCTTCTGATGAGACGGAGCCAGTCCGACTACCGGGCCCCGTTCGAATTGCTGGACTTCCTGGTGTTGGTGGAGACCCGCGTGGGCATCGAAATGCTGGCCGAGGCGACGGTGAAGATCAGGGTTGGCGAGCAGACAATGCACACCGCCGCTGAGGGCACCGGTCCAGTCAACGCTCTGGACATGGCCATGCGCAAGGCGCTGCTACCTTTCTATCCTTCGTTGGCCAACAGCCGGTTGACCGACTACAAGGTGCGGGTTCTGGATGAATCGGCCGGGACGCGCGCCGCCGTGCGGGTGCTGATCGAATCCACCGACGGGGAGCGAAGCTGGAGCACCGTGGGAAGCTCTCCCAACATTATAGAAGCAAGCTGGCTGGCCCTGGCGGACAGCCTGGAGTATGCGCTGCTGCCTTTTGCCTCCGAGCGGGCGGATTTCAAAGGTCAGAAGCCGGCGAAGGGTTAAGGGATGGGGGATAGGGGTTAATGGTTCAGGGGCAGGGTCGGAGTCTTTGCCTCCTGCGTCACCCGCCCAGCGTCATTCCCTTTACAAAGATCCACCAGGCTTGCGACAGATCGTAGGGCGGGTATGTTACCCGCCGAGCTACGAATGGCCCGCTTCAGGAAGGCTGGGGAAGAGATCTTTGCTTGCGATCTCCTCACCATTCAAGAGGAGCACACCGTGGATCTTCGCTGGGCTCCCCATGTACCACTCATTCTTGGCACGAGGGCCTGTTTGTATCCGTTCCCAGGTTTTATCTAGGGTCAGGATTGCCAGACATCTGCCGGGGTTGTCTTTGGTCACCTTCCGGCCGAGATCCACGAAATCTTTCAAAGGCAGGTCAGGGATGTGTCGCTCCCTGCCCTTTCCTTGGGGCGAATACGCATAGGCCAGAAATATCCCGAATTCGAGGCTTTGGAGGTCTGCTGCAGCTTCGGGCGAAAAGAACTCCCCGATTTTTCGAATCGTATCGTCGCAACGAGTGCCCTCAACTTCGATGACGCCCTTGGAACAGTCTCCTTCTCCCAAAATTGCGTCACATAGGCCGCCACCCAGGCCCTTGGGACGGTGGCCGAATGACGGTCCGCCTTCGAGCGCCCATCGAGTGTCAGGCGCGGCGGTTATCCACCAATCCACTAGCAAGCCGATCAAGGTCGCATGATCATTGCCGTAGGTACGGAAGGCCGTCTGCCATCGGACCTGCTCAAGGCTAGTTAACAGATCGTCTTTCATCGATTCCTCCTATCCCATTGGAATCTCTTCTTCGGCGGTTGGTGCTGCTGGAATGAAAGAGGATCCGCGAGGGCGAAGCACCCGCCGTCGCTGGGTTCAACTTGTGCTCAGCACGGATTCTCGGCAAACCGGCGCTGGCTCAGTCGGAATTATGGCGGGCCCTTCGCCCCTACCGGGGGGCATTCTCGCCTCTCCAATATCTGCGCAATCAGCGAAATCTGCGGATGGTTAGGAGGTGGCCGTCTCGTACCTCGTCTGCTCCTCGGCGAGATGGCCACGTTTGGTGTAGGTAGTGAAGAGGCGACCCCAGGGTGATCCAGCCTTCCAGCGCCTAAAGGCGTACCTCTCCCGGACCGGCCAGCGATAGTAGTCGTGGTAAAACTCCGAGACCGGATAGGTAAGGTTGGCGATAGGTGTGTGGAAGATGAACTTCTGCAAGTGCCTGGTGGGGCCGAACCAGGAGAGCCACCCCAGGAAGCTTAGAAACGTCTTGCCGACTTTGAAATTCCAGTTTTGGTCAGCCGCGGCAGCGTCGCCCACGATCTCGATCTGACGGGGGTCGCCCACACCCAGGCCGGCCTCGTGAGCGAGGCGAATGAAACCCAGCGAGAGGGGATCGAAGCCCATCATCTTCGCGGCCACGGCGTCGATGGCCACCTGGTCGGCGCTAGCGAGAATGACGTTCTTGGTCTGGGGATCCATGATTCGGGGTCCAGCGCCATTTCCAGCGGTGGTGCCATCCATAAAGGCGAAGAGCCCGTCATTGTGAATCTCTCTCTGAATGGCCAGGAGATCGACCAGTGTCTCGTGAATCCAGGAATGCGTCCAGTGCCGCTTCTCGCTGAGCAGGCCCCCAAAGGCGTTCTTCATCGCCCCCGTGGTGGTGGTGTAGATATGACACTTGACCGTCGGCAGGTGGACCACGTTCTTGCCGAAGAAGTAGTCAGGGATCCGAATGTGATTTTCGAAGATCCGGTCGAGGACCAGCATCTTTGCTTTGGGCTTGTACTCGACCCAGCGCATATCCGAGGTCTGGAAGTTGAAAAGCACCGGGACGTCGTGGGCCTTGCAGATGGGCCAGTAGCCGTTGAGGTCGGTGCCCTTGAAGGCGTTGGTGACCACCGTCCTGTTCTGAACGCAGGCCAGGTCGTGGAATCCGGCCTTATGCAGCGCCAGGATACTGGCCTCGAGTTGCCAGGGCGTGGTGTTTGCCGCCGGGAAGGGAAAGTGCCAGGAGATGTTGTCCTTCAGAATCGTCGTGGCGCCGGGGCTCAGGGCCTCCCGCAGGCCAGCCAGTTCGGCCAGGCGTTGATAATCTTCCAGCACCGTCTCCGGTGTCGTCTTCAAGACGGCCACTTTGCCCCGTCCGGGGAAATCCTTCGACACTGGTACCTCCTTGGGCGATTGCCCGGCGGTTGATGATGTTTAACAACTTGATTCGGTAACTGTAGTGGCGCACCTATGTGTGCGCCCAGGGCAGACACACAGGTCTGCCCCTACAGAAGCGTAATGGGCTGTTCTTCAAGTAACAAGTTGAACATCATCAGTCGCCAGGGCCTAGTCGCGGATTCCTCACTCTATGCTTGTGGTTTCTCCACGATATGATTCGACGCACTTCCCACCATGGGAGTAGGCAAATTATGCAAGCCGAGGGAGAAAAGAAACTCGCCCCCGTGGTGCAGATCGTGTTCCATGACGTGCCAAATGAGCCATTGGCGGGGCATTATGTAAGTCTTACCTCGGAAATGTCCCTCCACCGTCCCCTCTAGATCCGCCACCGTTAAGCCTTCGAGAGTATCGTGAACCATCTGCCAGGTTTTCTCGAGTCCTTCTACCAGCTCAGAACTGCTGTGCCCGGAATCTGAGTCCTGATCCCACGTTTGGTAGGGCAGCAAGTCCGCATTCCCTGCTTTCAGGACCTGATGAAACCAACGCACCCGCACGGCAATGATGTGAGCTACCAGCGCGCCGATGGGACGAAGGTGCGGTGCAGCCCTGAGCGCAAGTTGCTCTGAAGTGAGAGGGGCAACGGCCTCGGCAAGGGTCTGCTGATACTCATCCCAGCCTTTGAAGATTTGGGCCAGCGTTACATTGCTCTGAGTCATATTGCGCTGTCCTTTCTGTCGGAAGGCAGAATAAGCAATCTGAGCGTTAGAAAGTTGGCAGGTTGGAAAGTTGGAACGTTCTGACGTTCTGACGATCCGTCTCAGTCCTCGGGCTCCCCGGGGCTTTCGCCAGCCCCATCTTCGCCGTCTCCAGTCATCGTGACCGGTGCGGCCGGCAGCTTATAACTGACGTAACCTTTCATCACTTTGACGTTGACCCCTGGAGCCAATTCCAGCACCAGTCGGTCCGTTTCCATTCCTACCACTTTCCCAATCAGGCCGCCGCCGGTCACTACCTCGTCGCCGGCCACCAGGGTAGCCAACTCCTTGCGGCGCCTCCGGCTGCTCGATTGCTGAGGCAGAATGAGAAAGACATAGAACAAGACGATCAGTATTATTCCCGAAATCCAGACTTCCCTCACCAGGAACCTCCTCGGTTAGACCTCAGTTTGACCATTGGCGTGAATCTTCAAGACGTTGGCTCCCAGCTCCACCCCAAGATCCTCGGCCACGGGGCCGCACTTGGCTTTCAGGAGGAAGGCGGTGGGCGGAAGCCAGTCGATTTCGGGAAGCGTTTCGTAATGTCCCATTCCCTTGGCGATGACCAGCCTCATCGATCGCAGTCGCTGCAGGAATTCGGGCGAAGATTCCTTTTCCACGACACCCATAACGCCCGCTCCAGTCTCCACTACCTCGTCCGCCTCCACCGGCAGGGAGGCCAGATCTTCCCGGGTGACATCGTTTAGAATGGGATGGCTCTTCACTCCCACCACTACTCGCAGGCCGCGCTTTCGCAGAGCGGAGATCAGGAGTCCATCGAAGAGCACCTCGCCACTATTATCCAGAAGGTAGAGAACCTCGTCTACTTCCTTTAGCCGGCTTTCCAGCTCCGCTTCATCATACAGAGCCAATCTCTCGTGGGCCAGCGCCGCGATGTCCAGTTCCTCCAGCCCCTTCACCAATCCGAAATCGATGGCATTGGCCGCCGTGGCCAGGGTGACTATTTCTGAGAAAGTGAGGGAAGAGACATCCAGCCGCTCGAGCAGTTGTGCGGCGGCCAGGTTACTCTCGGTCTTCATTTCCACAAAGGGATCGGCGACGCCCGTGAGTTGCTGAATAGAGCGGTGAAGAACAGCCCCGAAGTAGGCGGAGGAGATTTCCTCGCTCAGGTAGTCGGCCATCTGGCGCAGGATGATTCGGCTGTAGGGGATGTGGCTGTCTTGGGCAGCGCTGAGGCCGATGGCCCGCGTGGCCTGGGTCATCGTGCAAGGCAGACAGATGGCTGGTGTTAGCTTCACTTCTCCTCCGGGACACTTCGAAGAATGATAGCTTTAAGCGGTTCTTTCTGTCAAGTGATCTTACATCATGCTTCCCCACCATATCCGACCCGGATTCTCATTCCTCGCGCCCAGTTTTGCATCAAGCGTCCAAGGCAATTCTGCGGTTTTGAGAATCACTTTTGGTTGGAGCACAAACCGGGTGGGGGTTTCATCTTCGGCGTTCTAAGGGGGGTGGGCTTTTCGCCCGCGGGCGAA
>JAMDCE010000540.1 GCA_023489135.1 Chloroflexota bacterium | reverse complement strand
CAGTTTCGCTGGAGCAGGGCAAATTGACTCGAGCGGCTACCGCAGTGCTTCAGTCTTGACCTGCCGCATCACTAGGGTTACACTACCAACGGGTAATTCATAAACGCGGTGGGACAAAGTAGTGTTTACTCACTCCCCATTCAAGAGATTGGCTACGGTCGTAGTTGCCCTCGCCCTTTTGGGTTCCCTTGGTTCGTGTTCGTTGAATGAAGCAAGCCCGGCGGCCACCACGACTGTGGGGGAGTCGCCCACGCCGACGTACGCACCTGATCAACCCGCGACGATAACCTGGGCCTTTTGGGGAGATCCTTGGGAGGTCGAAGTCAACGAGAGGGTCATCAGTATCTTTGAAGCCGATCACCCCCGGATCACCGTGAAGACTCGGCACGAACCGTACCCTACCTACTTTTCAACGGCCGCAGAGTGGCTGGCAGGCGCTGATCCTCCTGATGTGCTGTTCTTCGACTTCATTCCGAATTACGCTCCCAAAGGCGTTCTGGAGAATCTTGATCCCTACCTCAAAAGGGACAACTACGACCTGACCGACTTTTATCCCGGTCTAATCAAGCTCTTCAGGTATAAGGACTCCCTTTACGGCTTGCCTCGGGACAACGATACCAAGGTGATATTCTACAATGAGGCCCTCTTCGACGAGGCGGGAGTTCCGTACCCCTCTGACGACTGGACCTGGGACGACCTGCGGGAGGCGGCGATCAAGCTCACCAAGAGACAGGGCGGGGAAACGACCCAATACGGGTTTGCCTACGAACCGGACCAATGGTGGCGGCTCTGGGTGTGGCAAAACGGCGGCGAGGTCTACGACGACGATTTCGCACCCACTAAGACCTTGATCAACAGTCCAGAGTCGGTGGAAGCGATCCAATGGTTAGCGGATCTGACCAATGCCGACAAGGTGACTCCGCCCTATGATGTACAGCAGACCTCTTTGGGCATTGGCCAGCTTTTTCAAGACGGGAAGTTGGCCATGGCCTTCGGGAATCGAGCCTTGATGGCCGGGTTCGCGGGAAATGCAAGCTTGAAGTGGGATGTGGCCGGGTTACCACAGAAGAAGAAGCGGCTCAATATCGCTGGCGGATCTGGCTACGTCATTGCGAGTGGCTCAAAACACAAAGAGGCCGCCTGGATCTTCCTCAAGTGGTTGCAGAGCCCGAAGGGACAGGCGATTTTCTGTGAAAGTGGAGTGGCGGTGCCCAGCCGTCGCTCCGTGACTCAAGCCGACGTCTTCGTAAAGCAGCAGTCCCCTCAGGTCGCCTCGGTGTTTCTGGAAGAAACCGAGATGGGTCGACCGAACCCCATCTTCGCGGGCAGCCCGGATGTGGACGCTCTATTCGATCAGATCTTCAGGCCGGTGTGGAAAGGAGAGAGGACGGCTCAGCAGGCCATAACCGAAGCCGTGCCGCGAGTGAACGCTATGCTGGCTAGGTAATAGTCTAAGGGAGAGGGTTCGTTGCACCGACGGCTTAACCTCAAGATCGGGCCCCGCATATTGATCGGATTCGGCATCACCGCCTTTCTAGCTCTGCTAGTGGCGGTCGTTTCAATTGCCTACCTCCGCGGGGTTGGAGAAAGATTGGCTACCGTCGCCGAGCGGGACCGCCTCCTTCAGACCAGCGCGCTGGAGTTGCGCATAGCCGTGGAGCAGGAGAGTGACGGCGTTCGGGGTGTGTTACTCTCCCAGGATAAGACGCTGCTAGAACCTTTGACCAGTGGCCGCCTGCAGTACGCCACCGCCGAGACGAACTTGGAGAGCTTGATTCAGTCATCAGAAGATAGAAAGATGCTTTCCGAGATCAACGATTTGCATTCCAAGTTCCTCGACCTCGGTCAGGAGCAAATAACGCTTCTGGACCACGGGTTTCCGGCGGCGGCCGTTTTTCTGTGGCAGCGGGAGGGCACAGAGGCCAAGGCCCTGTTAAACCGGAGGTTGATGGAGTTCATCGCGCGGCAAGAGCAGACGATCTCCGACCACGTCAGAAAGGCCGGAGAAGAACAGGCCCAGGCCCTCTTCATATCTCTTGGTCTCGTAGCGGTCGCTCTGGCGGCTGGTGGCGCCGGGGGAATATGGCTGACCCAGAGCATCACCAAGCCGATCCGACGGCTAGTTTTAGCGACGGAAGCTATTGGGAGAGGAGATCTGACCACAAGGACAGCAGTGCCAGGTCGCGACGAACTGGCTGTCCTGGGGGAGGCCATGAATAAGATGGCCGTTGAACTGGACGATTCCAGGAAAACGGCCGAGCGCCTTTTCCAGCAGGAGCAGCGTAGGGCCGAGCAATTACGGATCATAAACGAGATCGGCCGCAAGATCAGTTCTATTCTCAGCCTCGACGAGCTTCTTCCGTCCGTTGTGACGCTGCTCCACGACAATTACCCTACATCCACCTTCAGCGTTTTTCTCATCGACCATGGGTCAAATGATCTCATCCTGAGAGCGATGGCCGGCCGCTGGGATGGTCCCAACCCAATTGGGGTCAGGTTGAAGGTGGGCGAAGAAGGCATCGCCGGGTGGGTGGCCAAGACGGGAGAGATGGTGCTGGCTAACGATGTCAGCCTCGAGCCCCGCTACCGTCTGATCGAGCAACTGAAGGATACCAGGTCCGAACTGGCCTTGCCTATCAGGGTGGACGAAGACATCGTCGGCGTCCTGGACATTGAAAGCAGCGAGGTCAATGGGTTCGACGAGACCGACCAGCTAGGGGCGCGCACCCTGGCGAGCCAGCTCGCCGTGGCCATCCAGAACGCCGGCCTTTTCCGGCAGACGCGGGAGATGGCGCTCCTGGAGGAACGGAACCGAATGGCCAGAGAGATCCACGACACGCTGGCGCAGGGATTTACCGGAATCGTGCTGCAACTGGAAGCGGCGGAGCAGGCTCTGGATGAAAGCCCTGCGGAAGTATCCGATCACCTCACCAGAGCCAAGAATCTGGCCAGAGAGAGCCTCCAGGAGGCAAGACGATCGGTCTGGAACTTGCTTCCCCAGGCTTTGGAGAAGAAGACTCTGGACGCCGCTCTGCTGGAGGAGATCGAGCGGTTTGCCGCGGCAGAGAGGGAGAAGGTTACATTCACTCTTGCGGGAGATAGGCGAGATTTACCTCCCAATATTCAGGCGGCGCTCCTTCGCATCTGCCAGGAATCCCTAACCAACGTGCAACGACATGCCCGAGCGACAGAAGTGAAGGTTGATCTGAATTTCGAACCTCACACGGTTTGCTTGACAGTCCAGGACAACGGCGCGGGCTGCGATTTCGAGTCCGTGAAGACTTCCGGGCAGCGAGGTGGCTTTGGATTGACCGGTATGGAGCAGCGAGCTCGCCTGCTGGGAGGATCTCTGGCTATCACTAGCCAGGTTGGTAAGGGAACGCAGGTGGAGGTGAAGGTGCCAACCATATGAGCTATCAGCGATCGTCGTTCAGCCGCCAGCCACCGACTGGAAGTGGTCGCTTGAAACAGGCGGGCAGAATGAAGAGAAGACCGTGTTTGCGGGTTCGCCCCGAGGAGAACATGTGAGCTCGCCCGGAGGAAGAGGAAGCGCGACCTAGTTGAAAGGGGTGACCAGATATGGAGGCAATCAAGGTACTAATAGTGGACGATCACACCGTCGTGAGAGATGGGCTCAGCACGATGCTGAGTAGAGAAAGGGATTTCAGCGTCGTTGGCGAGGCGAGGAACGGCTTGGAGGCTGTAGAAAAGGCCCGGGAATTGCAGCCGGAGGTTGTTCTTCTGGACCTTCGCATGCCTGAGTTGGACGGTGTCGAAGCGATGCGCCGAATCCGCGCCGAGAGTCCTGCAATCAAGTTCCTCGTGCTCACCACCTACGACACCGACGAGTACATCTTCCAGGCTATCCAAACTGGAGCCAAGGGTTACCTTTTGAAGGATACCTCGAGGGAGGAGCTCTTCCAGGCGATCCGCACCGTTCACCGGGGTGACTCTCTCCTCCAACCCGGGGTGGCGGCGAGAGTCTTGGATCGCTTCGCCCAACTTTCACGCCAGACGGTGGACACCGAGGCGCTGTCTGACCGGGAAATGGACGTGCTGAGGCTGCTGGCAAAAGGCTCGGCCAATAAGGAGATTGCCAGCTCGCTCTGTATCAGCGAGAGCACTGTAAAGACCCATGTGGCCAATATCTTCCAGAAGCTGGATGTAGGAGACCGAACGGAGGCGGTGACTCAAGCCCTGCAGAGAGGCATCATCAAGTTGTAATCATCCTGGAGTACTAATACTTCGTCATTCAAGAGGCTGACCTTCCGGTCAGCCTCTTTGCTTTTCCAAGATCGTCAGCCTTGCCGATTACGGCAACGAGAGCGTCAGCTATGATTAGAGCGGGAGAGGGAGAAACAGAAAGAAGGAAAGAGTTGGACAGGATCAGAGTGCTGTTGGTCGACGATTCCTCCGCAGTAAAGAACGGATTGCAGAGTATTCTGCAGGTCCACAGTGATATCGAAGTAGTGGGAAAGGCCGCCGACGGCCTGGAGGCAATCGCCAGCTCCCAGCAACTACGTCCGGATGTGATTTTGATGGATGTGCAGATGCCGGTCATGGACGGCCTGGAGGCGACCCGCCGGATCAAGGATCTGCTGCCTGAAACGAAGATTTTGCTTCTCATTGTCCATCCAGAGTATGTCGAGGACGCGCTCGCAGCCGGAGCTGACGGATTTATGATGAAGGACTGCGGTCGGCAGGAGCTGCTGGGAGAGATCAGGGAACTGGGACGGCAACGGGGGGCCTGGGATGAACGTGCCAAAAGCGATGAAAAAGAGGCCGGCTGAAGCTCGCGGAGTAGAGCAAAGATTCGTGCCGGTTTACGCGTCCTGCCCCCTGGAATCAGCAGTGATTGAAGAGCGGCGCTTCGGCAAGTCCTGTGCTGATCCGTGCGGCGGACGATGCCTGCTCTGCCCAGTTTGGCTGGAGCATTTCTACGGTCGCAATCCGCGTAACCTTTTCGGCGATCTTCTCGTAGCATGATCCGGAGAGGTGGACCTGTCCAGTAGAACTTGGAAAGGGAATGAAGTCTCGAAAGGAGAGGGAGACCATGGTTTTGATCGCAGACGCGAAAAACTTCAACGCCAATGGGCACCTGGGGACGAGCGAAGCGAACATAGTGGTAGCTACAGGTGTAGAAAAAACCTACGACACCGGAAAAGTGCAGGTTCAGGCTTTGAAAGGAGTGAACCTCACCATTCGTCGAGGCGAGATGGTGGCCATAATGGGACCGAGCGGGTGCGGAAAGACTACTCTATTGAATTGTCTCTCCGGACTTGATCAGATGGAGGGGGGCGAGGTACTAATCGACGGCGCACCGCTCACCAAGATGTCCGACAAGCAGAGGACGGAGTATCGCGCCAAGAAGATGGGCTTCGTCTTTCAGTTCTACAATCTCCTGCCGGTTCTCAGCGCCGTAGAGAACGTCGAGTTGCCGATGCTTGTTTCCGGAACGAGGCCAAAGGTCGCTCGAGAGAAGGCTCTCACGGCGCTCGAAATGGTTGGGCTCCGGGTTCGGGCGGATCATCGACCCGCGGAGCTGTCCGGTGGAGAGCGGCAGAGGGTCACCATTGCTCGGGCTCTGGCGACGGAGCCGGCTATCATCTGGGCGGATGAACCCACAGGTGACCTCGACAGCGAGACCTCCGGCGCCATAATGGACCTGATGTGCCGGCTCAACAAGCAGAACCAGCAGACCTTCGTGCTGGTCACGCACGCAAATGAAGTCGGTGAGCGAGCCGACCGCATCGTGCGTATGCGCGACGGACGGATCGTCAACGGCGCCTAATATATCCCTATCCGTTTCAGCTTCAGAACTCTAGTCTCGGTCTGGGTGACGCTCAAACGTTTGAACGTTCGAACGTGTCGACCTCAGGCAAGGAGGGCAGGATGGAGAAGATCTTTGGCATTGAAATGAATAGCATTATGGTCGTCGCGGTAGCGCTATTCTTCGTGTGCATAGCCGTCGTCTCGTTCACCGCGCTACGCAGCCGGCTGATGTTCAAGTTGGGGGTGCGAAACATCCCCCGCCGGCGCGGGCAGACGGCGCTGATAGTGGTCGGGCTGATGTTGAGCACCTTGATAATCTCGGCCGCCTTCGCTACTGGTGACACGCTGACCTACACCATTAGGCATGGCGCCTTGAAGATTCTGGGTAACATCGATGAGACTATCCAGGTGGGAAAAGCCGATGAGATAGGCCCAGGTTCGTCCACGGTTCCCGCTTACTTTGGTATCGGCATTTACGACAAGCTTCGTCAGGATACTCAATACTACGACCGCATCGACGGCCTCCTTCCCGCTATCAGAGAAGTAGCTCCCGTCGTCGACCTAACGAGTCGTCAAACCGAACCTAGCGTGATCATCAGGGGCTTTGACTCTTTCCGCACGACCGTAGTTGGCGATCTGACCAGCAAGTCAGGACAGGTAGT
>JAMDCE010000505.1 GCA_023489135.1 Chloroflexota bacterium | reverse complement strand
TACGAACAGCGCGGCCTGGTACCTAACGTAGTGTACACCTGTGGGGCGATCCTGCAGGGCGACGAAGTTTGGATGTATTACGGCGGGGCCGACACGGTAATCGGACTGGCGATTGCCAAACTAACCGATCTAGTCAGTTTCGTTCAGGAGCGAGACTACCTCCATCGGGTAGGTCGGCAAAAGGGTATGGTCGAGTGATACCTGGGTCGGCCTTTCCCTTCCTTTGAATTTACCTTAAGAGTTCCCTCTCATTCTTGGACTCCGGCGAAAGCCCAGGCCTCTTCGGCTTTTCCGCTCGCCTTTTGGCGGTTGAACCATCTGTCATCGCGTCGAAGATCCGCGGCGCTAAGTCTAACGGAACTGAGACCTTGTCTGTCGTGCGGTCAGGCTGAGAATACGCCGTGCGCGTTCCATACCTTCGAGGCACAAGCGGAAGAGGTGCTATTTGGGCGCGTGGGCGGCTGGTGCGGCGAGTCTGCGCTTTGGTGTATAATAGAGGCAGCGCCGGTGGCATCCCGGAGTGACCGAGGAGAATATCCGTCCTCCATCTGGTGTGCTGAGACACTTCAGCCCCTACGCGGGTAGGGGCTGAAGTGTGAAAAGGGCACTTATCTCGGGAACCTAAAGATGGGGGTCCAGTTTGCCCACTAGTTTTCCTTTTGGCATGAAGCCCACCAGTCTCTCGACTGGCTTTCCATCCTTGAACAATATCAGAGTCGGGATGCTGGAAATCCCGAACTTATTGGCTATCATCGGGTTCTCATCGACGTTCACCTTGGCGACCTTGAGGCTGTCGCCTTTCTCGGTGGCAATCTCTTCCACTACAGGGGCCACCATCCGGCAGGGGGTGCACCATTCGGCCCAGAAATCTACGAGTACCGGCTTATCGGCCTTTTCTACTTCTTCTTCGAAGGCCTTGTCGCTTACCGCTATAGGTTCGGCCATTGATTTGTTCCTCCTGTTAACTTGACGTAACACAATAGGTTCACATAATACTAGAGGGACGCGTCAACAAATTATATGATCGGCCGCTGGTGATGTCAAGGCAACAGCGGGGCCTAATCGCTCGAATACCAGGAGGTATCGGGGTTAAGGATCAGCCAGGTAACTGCTTCAAGATCGCTTCAGTGAGATCCTCCGAGTGTAAAGGTAGGTGCTGATGCGTTTGGGATTAAACGGCCTCTTCCTGCAACAGCCGATGACCGGCAGTGGCCAATACACTCATCACCTCTGGAGGCAGCTTGTCTCGTTCGACACCGAGAATGAGTACGTGCTGCTATGCACCCAGCCTCCGCGAGGCTTAGACGGCCTCGGTGAAGGCTCTAGGGCACGATACTATGTCCCTTCTCGTCGCTTACCCGCGGTGACAGAAAACGTCGACAAGCTTGTGTGGGAGCAGTTGGCTCTTCCAGCGGCCATCCGCAAAGCCGGGATCGATCTGCTCCACACCCCGTATTTTGCCGGCCCGGTGGTTTTCTCGGGGAAACTCGTCATGACCATCCACGATTTGATTCCCCTCGTGCTGCCGGAGTATGGTGGCTCTACGCTTGTCCGGCTCTATACGAAACTGGTCAGTATTGCCGCTCGCCGAGCCGATGCCATCATAACCGACTCTGAGTGTTCCAAGAGAGACATTGGGTTGCGATTGCGCATCCATCCGGATAAGATACGCGTTATATACTTGGCGGTCGACGATTTCTACCGGCCGGTCGAGGACAGTGAGGTGCTTCGGCAGGTGCGGTCCAAATACGGCCTGAATGGAGAATTCATTTTCTATGTCGGTGGCTTAGATGTCCGGAAGAATGTCCCCAGACTTATTCAGGCTTTTGCCTGCGCCCGTCCCAGTTTTCGGTCACACTGTCAACTCGCCATTGCCGGAAGGCTGGAGTCCAAACCATCGACCATGTTTCCGGATTTGCAGGCGGTAGCGGGGGAGAATCACCTGCAGCGAGAGGTTGTGTTTCTAGGATTGGTGCCGGAGGAAGAGAAGCTCCTGTTGTACAACGCGGCCACAGCCCTCGTTTTTCCCTCGATCTATGAGGGTTTTGGATTGACGCCGTTGGAGGCTATGGCGTGCGGAACTCCGGTAATCTCATCGAGCGCCGCCTCTCTGATGGAGGTGGTGGATGACGCGGCAATCGTCGTGAACCCTTACGATGTGGATGGCCTGGCAGGGGCCATGGTTGATGTCGTCAACGACCGAACAATGCGGGGCAGCTTGCGGGAGAAGGGATTGATTCAAAGCCGCAAGTTCTCCTGGCGACGCACGGCCGAAGAGACCTTGGAGGTGTATCGCTCAGCCGTGAGCGGCAGACGATGAAGGTACTGATGCTTTCCAAGGCGCCTATCCTGGGGGCCTACCAGAAGAAGCTCGAGGAGTTGGCCAAATTCCCCGACGTGGAGCTGACGGTCATTGTACCACCTTTCTGGCGAGAGACTCGGGTGGGCGTAATCCCGCTGGAGAGAGAGTATCTAAAGGGGTACAGACTGATCGTTGAGAAGATGGCCCTGAACGGGCGATACCACATCCATTTCTATCCCAACCTCTCCAGCCACGTTTGGCGAATCAAGCCGGATATCTTCCATATTGACGAAGAAGCCTACAACGTCGCCACGGCTCAGGCCATGTTCTTGGGTAGACTGTCTGGAGCAAGATGCCTGTTCTACACCTGGGCCAATATCAATCGGCGGTTTCCCTTCCCCTTCAATATGATCGAGCGCTACAACTTTGCCAGCGCGAGGCATGCGGTCGCGGGTAACCGCGCCGCCGCGGATATTCTCCGTGAGAAGGGCTTCTCGAAACCTATTTCCGTGATTCCGCAATTCGGCGTCGACCCGGATCTTTATCGGCCCAAGGGCGATCCCTCGAACGGATCTCGTGACAGCTTCGTGATCGGCTACGTTGGCCGGATCGTGGAACAGAAAGGGGTGAGCCTGCTGGTGCGGGCCGCGGCTGGCCTCGAAGGTGCATTCAGGCTTGTACTGGTGGGAAGCGGGGAACAGCATTCGGAGCTGAAGGTTCTGGCGAAGGAGCTCGGGATCGAGGACAGGGTTGAATTCAAATCGTCTGTTCCTTCCTGTGAAGTTCCTCAGTTTCTCAGCTCGATGAACGTACTGGTTTTGCCTTCTTTAACCAGGCCTAACTGGAAGGAGCAATTTGGGCGGGTTTTGATCGAGGCCATGGCCTGTGGAGTCCCCGTAGTGGGCTCCGACTCGGGGGAGATTCCCAACGTCATTGGTGGGGACGGCCTCGTGTTTCCCGAGGGAAACGTCGACGTCCTGCGGACGCATCTCCAGCGACTCATGAGCGATGCCCAACTTCGCCGAGAGCTGAGCGCGAAGGGCCGGGACCGTGTTCTGGCTCGCTATACGCAGGCCAAAGTGGCCCAGGAGTATTACAGCGTTTACCGAAAGATGCTCGGTCAGTCTAAGACGTAGAGGCGAAGCGCCCGCCGTAATTAGCAGAAGATTCGGTCCCAACGTCGCCCTTCATCAAACTTTTGGTCCTCAGAGCCAAAGCCTGGCGGGTGGTTCGCCCTTACAGGCGTGCTGTTCCTGTACGGCATCGGCGAAGGATAAAGAGGGCATCGGTAACGAGCCCTTTATGATGGAGAAAAGAAGTCCAACTTCTCGATCCTGGGAGCCAATCTCATCCGGCTGCAGTAATTGTAGAAGGAGAGGAGTCCCCGCTGGTAGCTAGGTCCAAGCTCATACTTTTGGAGTGGGTAATAGGCTTGGAGTTCTTCCACGGTGAGCCCCGTCCGACTCGCCGCTACGTCGATTATGGTGCTCAAATTCTCTTTCCCCAGCCGCTTGGCCTCGCGAAAGGCTTTGACCAATTCTTGCAACTCGCCGGAAGAGCGATTCGCTGTTTCCCGTCGAACGGCCCAGACCCCAAAGACCATGGGCAATCCTGTGAGAATCCACCAGGCCTTTCCCAAATCTTCTACCACAAGCCCCTCCGCCCTCTTCGCCGCGCGAAGAGCGTCATCTCCGATAAGAAGGCAGGCATCCGCCGCCTCCAACATCGAGGATAGGTCTGGCGCCATCTCGATGAACTCGACTTTGATGGCATAGTAGTGCTGGCAAAGTACTTTCAGCAGGGCCGCTGCCGTGGCCGAGGATTTGGTTAGAGCTATCCTTTTCCCATCGAGAAGGTCAATTCGCTCCTTGCTGAAGAGTAGGACGCTTCCCACGCTGCCTTCGCAAGCGATGGACAGGTCAGGAAGAAGCATGAGCGACTGGTGGTTGCGGGCGTAAGCGATGGACGAAACGGAGCCCAAATCTATTTCTTCGTTCTCAAGCCATTCGTTAAGCTGAGCGGGGGTCCCCCGGACGAGCTCAACCGGAAGGTGAATCCACCCGGCTTCGAAGGGATAGTACACGGGGAGGACGTTGATATAAGAGACTTCGCCAAGACGGAGCGTGGTGCACCTCCAAAATCTCAATCGGTTAACGCATCTGATGCCATTCGCTGACAGTGAATCCAGGGAGCCCGGCTTTCGCTCGCTCCATCTGCAGGTCGCGCCAGCGATCATATTCGGTGGTCTCAACGGCCGGCTGTCTGGCCTGGGCCGTGGCGGGCAGTTCTATCCAGTCGACGTAGCGCGCCACGTTGTAGAGAATGGTGAGCGAGATCACTACGGCAAAACCGGCATAGACAAAACGATTCTTCTTCCATCGCACCCACATCAGCCGGTCAAGGGCCAGGCCTACGAATAAGTATATCATAGGTAGGGCCCCCAGGGCGCGGGCCGGATCAGGAGTGTCGGTGGAGAGGATTTGGGTGGTCATAAGCGGCACGAAGAGAAGCGGCCACCACAGGGCGGTGCGTTTCAACTGGAAAAGCCCTAGCAGTAACCCGGCCATAAACAGAACCCCGGCTAGCGGATCGAGAACGGATTGCCCTAGAGGGCTGTACCGCGGCTTGGTGGTGATGACACTCCCATCCTGCAGGATGTAGCCGCGGACGGTAGTAGTGAATTGGTGCCAGAGCATTTGATCCCGATCAGTGGCAGACCCGCCTCTAAGGTCGAGAACGGAGACGCTGGAGCTGCGGAGATTAGCGAACTGCCAGTTCTGAACCAAGGCCGGAATCTGGGGAGCGTAGACGAACCCGGTGACGAGAAGGAGGAGTCCGTAGCCGACCAGGATACGCTTCCATTCCTGGCGGTGCAGCCACAGCGCAAAGGGGAGGAAGACCAGAAGGGCCAATAGAAAGGCGCGCCCGGCAAAGTAGCCATAGAGGCACAGAGCCGTGAAAACGCCGGCGGCGGCAAAAAGAAGGTAGCTTCTCCGGCGGCGCAATGCCACGGCAAAGAGCCAGGCCCCCGCAAGGCTGAAGAAAACGACAAAGACGTTGATCCAGGCGTTTCTGGAGAAATTGAGGTACCACAGGCTGGTGGAGAGAAGAAGGGTGACCGCCAGACTTACCGCCGGGGAGAGCCTCTCTCGACCTAGCAGGTAGAATGGCACCAGAGCGAGGGTGCTTATCACCACGCTGGCGAGACGCATTCCCACGATTCCGGTGCCGAAGAGGCGCAGGAAGCCAGCGATGATATGGAGATTGAGCGCGGCGTTGCCATCCCAGCCGAGGCCGAAGAGGCCGGGACCGTGGCCCTGCAGGATCTGGAAGGCAACGGAGACGTTATCGGCCTCGTCGGGATTGATGTTGGGCTCGATCGACGTTAGCCCGACCAGCCGGACCGCCAGAGAAAAAGCCAGTATTGCCCCGAGACAGATAACCTCGCCGCGGTTGAGCCGCCAAATGGGTAACTCGTCCAGAGTGGTCGCAGTTGGTGACGCGACAAGGCTGGGACGTTGGAACGCGCTCAAGGGGCCGCTCGCTGGCTTGTCAGGCCGGTTCCACTATTACAGCCGTGCCGTAGGCCAGAACTTCGGCGATGCCAGCGGCTATCTCGTTAGCGTCATACCGCATTCCGACGATGGCGTTGGCTCCCATTTCCGCAGCGTGGCGTAGCATCAGTTCGAAGGCTTCCTGGCGCGACTTCTCGCACAACTCAGTGTAGAGAGTGATGTTTCCGCCAGCAAGAGTCTGGAGGCTGGCGCCGATACTACCCGCGATGCTGCGGGAACGGACCGTTAACCCGCGGACGATGCCCAGATTCCTGACGATCCTGTAGCCATCGAAGGTGAAGGTTGTGGTCACCATAATTCCGGCCATTTCTTCCTCCGTTGCAGGGTGTTGGAGACTCTAGGGTAACTTTGCTTGGCGCATTATATCAATCCATTGTTGGTAATAGCAACTTGACCGCCTGGCTATAATGCAAAAAAGGAGATGTATCGGGAATGTCGTTCGACGTGCTGGCGAGAGCTGTCGCCGCGGTATTCATTGGGTTTGGAATCCTGCTCGTTGTGCCCGAGTTCGCCGGAGTGCGCAGACTCGAAAGGTTGGGAAAAGGGCTGGGACGCCTTGGCC
>JAMDCE010000477.1 GCA_023489135.1 Chloroflexota bacterium | reverse complement strand
TGCCTGAGCGACCACCAAGGGCTAGGGGATAAGGGTTAGGGGGAAGAGCGTTCAGCCATTTATCCCTTAACCCCTAACCCCTAAACCCCTATCCCCTACTGCTCTACGTCGTCACGGCGTGCGCCGGTTGGGCGTGGGCCCGCACATGCTCGCACGCGCGCCGCACCTCATCTTTGAACTGCTCGTAATCGATCTGAAGGCCGTTGATATAGGTGCTCCAGCCGGCGCTCGCCTTGGCGAAGTGCACCGCATCCTCGATCTCGGCCTCGGTGGCGCCATTTAACCTGGCCATTTCCGTGTGGAAGAAGGCGCAGTAGCGGCACTTGGTGGTGGCGGAAATGCCGATTCCTATTAGCTCGCGATACTTGGCTGGAATCGGTCCCTCTTCGATCTGGACTCGCTTGAACAACTGCCATTCCAACTCCAGGGAGGAGTCGGGAAGGGCCTTGAAGAAGCTGGGTACTAAGCCGAGCATTCCTTCGATTTCTTTGTAAACTTGTTGCCGGTCCATGACAAATGCCTCCTGTAACCCGACGATTGGATCAAGGGAACGTGCCCTTGTCCTAGCAGGGGGCAATGCAGAAACCATGCCATTACTGAAAAATCAGACATAAAAATGAGACTTTTATCGCGGACACCTTTCGCTGGGTTCATTACAATGCAATCATGGTAGTCAGAGGAGAACGTTAGCCGCGCGCCGTGGCGCGATTCGAGGAGAACATAATGGCGGCAATGACCGAGAAAGACGTAATCACGAAGCTAAGGCAGGTGATGGACCCCCACACGGGCAGCAATGTCTACGATATGGGGCTCATAAAAGATCTTGCGGTCGAGGAGGATCGTCTCTCGCTGCGATTTGTGCTCACCAGCAACTTCTGCCCCATTGGCATGCAGCTGGGGCTGGCGCTGAAGCGCAAGCTGCGAGAGTTGCCCATAAAGGAAATTGATGTCAAGATCGACAACTACCTTCGCGCAGCCGAGCTCGAGACTATGCTAGCTGGCATCTGAGGAGGGAAGAGCATGCAAATCGTACCAACGAGCCTGGTGCGGATAAGCCGATACTATATGGTTGCGGCGGTGGCCTACCTTCTCATAACTCTTGGTATTGGCGTTCTTCGAGCGCTCACACCCATTCCCGACCCGCTTTTCCATTGGGCGCCGGCCGTTCTCGGCTGGGTCAGTTTCCCAATTATGGGAGCGTACTACCAGTTCTTCCCGACGCTTCAGGGTCGTGATCTGCACTGGGAGAAACTGACCGTACCCCAGTTCGTGCTGATGAACATGGGTGTGCTTGGCTTGATGGCGGCGACCTGGGCCGGCAACTCCACGGCGCTAATGGTCAGCTCCGCCATCTACACGACTGGGGCGCTCCTGTTCGCCGCCATAATGATCCTGGGGAACGTGGACATTCACAAGGTGGTCCTGACGCTGCGGTTTTATATCGCCTCGCTCACCTATTTTGTGGCGGCCATCGTTCTTTTCTTCATCAATTCCATCGGGATCGGCGCGGCGTGGGCCTCCCGGCCCCTGCTCCTGCACGTGCTCGCCTTTGGCTGGGCGGTGGTGGCCATTATGGGCGCAGAGTTCAGCATGGTGCCAATGCTCCAGCTCAAAGAGCTCAGACATCCTCGATTGGCGGATCTCGAGTTTTACATCATTAACGCCGGTTTCTGGGGTCTGGCCATCTCGCTGGCTCTCGGCAATTTGCCCCTCACGGCCATCGCTGGAACAATCCTTCTCGGTGGAATTCTGCTGTTTGCATTTATCATCACAGCCAGCCTGCGGTACGGCCCTTCTCGATTGCCTCATCTGGATACCTCGGTCAAGTACTTCCTGGCCGGCATCGGCTATCTTGTGGTGACCGCTGGGACTGGCCTCGTCATGGGCGCCACCGGCTGGTCGGGGTTACTGCCGATTCACGCCCACCTGGGGATGATCGGGGTGATCACCATTACCATCGTCGGCGCGATGTACCACGTCGTGCCCTTCGTCGTCTGGTGGGAAGTGTACGCGCCCAAGCTGGGCTACGAAGAGGTTCCGCTGCTAAAGCAGTTGTTCAGCGAGCGCAGCGCTATGCTTCAACTGTACGGACTCAACGCCGGATTGCTGGTGATGGTAGCCGGGTTCGCTCTGCAGGCAAATTACCTACTGGCCTCTGGCGGAACAATTCTTATGGCTGCGGCCATCGCTTTCGCCTGGGAAATGATCAAGGTTGTTGGACACCGGACGAACCTGGATAAGCCAGTGGTCCGCCGGTCAACGGAAAAGGTGTATGGGGGGACGCTATGAGCACCGCGAAGACGGCCTCGAGAAAAGCAATCACTCTGGAGATGAAGATAGGCGATCTTCTCAAGGAGTACCCGGAGCTCTTGGAGGTCCTGATTGCCCAGAGCCCGCACTTTACCCGCCTGAGAAACCCGGTTTTGCGCCGCGTTCACGGGGGTCTTGTCACCGTTTCGCACGCTGCCGCCGTTGCTGGAATCGAACCCACTTCCTTGTTGAGAACGCTCAACACAGCCGTCGGTCAAGACCAGCCCACGGATGCGCCTGTGGTCTTGCCATCGTCGACGGCCGGCTCCGCCGAGCCAGAGTGGGTGACAAGCGCTCCACTGGCGGTTCGCCTCGATGTCCGCGAAGACCAGCGAAGCCACGCCGACCCTTTCGCGCGTATTATGGATGCCATCGCCGTTGTGCCGGAAGGACAAGTAATGGTGCTCAGGAACACCTTTGAGCCATATCCGCTGTACGCGGTGCTGGAGAAAAAAGGCTTCGCATCCTGGGCCCGAAAGCTAGCACCGGAGGACTGGGAGATATACTTCTTCAGGGCTCCCCTGAGCCAACGGGAAACCGTAAGCCAGGGCGACGTACCCGGTAATGGTCGTTCTTTTGAGAACACCGGCGAAATCGATGCGGAGGCTCCAACGGCCAGCATAAGTATTGACGTCAGAGAGCTTGCTCCGCCTCAACCGATGATCAAGATTCTGGACGCTTTGGCCAGCCTGAAACCTGGCGAGATTCTGCTCGTGCATCACCAGCGGCGACCGGCCTATCTCTATCCCAAACTCGCCGATCTAGGCTACAGGCACAAGACCGTCGAGCGGGGTCTCAACCAGGTGGACATTTATATTCGGAAGGGGTGATTCTGGTCTCTGATCACCTCGCCCTCAGTTTATAGAGATTGGGTTGGCCATTCCGCCCTTGCGCCTCTTCCCGGCCGGGGGCAAGGCCAGACCCGCCATCACCAAATCTTCAGGCGGCAGAGGGTCAATGAACAGTGACGGGACCGGGTCAAAAGTTTGGCTGCGCGGCGGTAGGATCTGGGAAAAGCCTCGACCCTACATCAGCAAGTCTTCAGGGAGGCGGGTGGCCGGTGAAGAGTGGTGCGAGGGGGTCAAAAGTGTAGCCGCGCGGATGTGGTCAATAAGGGCCTAATCAGATAGGTACGTCGACCAATACCAACTCGCTTGGCTCCAGGGCGCGGATGTGCAGCAGTCCACCTCCCGCAACCCTCGCCGCATCGCCGGTTGCCAGAAGCTCATGGTTCAGGTCCAGAGCACCCTCCAGGAGATAGAAGTAGCCGCAGTGGTCCCCAGCTACCACCTGCTCCACCTGAGCGCTCGGGTCCAGCCGAGCCACGGAAACACTGGCCTGTTGGTGCACGGTGACTCCCACCCCCTCGGTTCTTTCGGGGCGGACCACCTGGAGCAAATGGTTCTGCCGATCCTGAACGGTGAACTGGTGTTGTTCCACCGATGGAAGGAGGCCACGCCGGGAGGGGAGAATCCACATCTGGATGAATTGCATCGGCTCGGTCCTGGAGTGGTTTCGCTCGGAATGCAAGGCCCCGGACCCAAGGGTCATGCGCTGAATACCCCCTGGCTCAAGCACGCCGTCGTTCCCTATGCTGTCGGCGTGTTCGAAGTGGCCGGCTACAACGTAGGTGATCCCTTCTACATCTCGGTGGGGATGCATCGGCCAGATGGCCCCAGGCGCGAGGGTGTCGTGATTGAACACCCGTAGCTTCCCCACTCCCATGTTCTGCGGGTCATAGTATTGATCGAAACTGAAGTGCCATCTAGCCTGGAACCAGCCGCCGTTAATGGCGTAGATCTCGTTTTTCCGACGAATGGCTAGGGGCGCCAAAGTCGCGGCATGGCAGCCGTTGGATCCTTCCGCCTCTGCTGAGAAATGATCTGGCATACCTAGACCTCCGTCGTGCCTGGCCTGGCACTCCAGCCGCGGCTAGTTGGCGGCCACCAGGGCATTACAACTCGCCAGTTGAGGTTCAGTTGAGACTGTCAGGATTGGTTTGGCTTTCATTTTGAGCCGAGCCTTGATACTCAGCCGCCAATCTGTGACATGGTGCGCTTCCGAGGGTTAGTTTGGGGCTGATCGAGATAATGCTTCTCTGGCTTGGCCGCAATGGCCGCGGCTAGCACGTCCTTGAGCGCCTCCGCGGTCGCTCCCGAGCGAAGAATGGGACGCAAGTCGATCTCGTCGTCTGACATCAGGCACGGGCGCAAGCGCCCATCGGCCGTTAGTCGCAGCCGGTTGCACTGGAAGCAGAAATGCTCGCTAACCGGACTAATGAAGCCAATGGTGCCAGTCGCGCCGGCAAGAGTGAAGTAACGGGCCGGGCCGTTGCCAGTGACGGACTCGGAAGGCAAGAGTGGGCCGAATTCTTTCTCAATTCGCTGTCGCATCTCCGCTACGGAAACTAGTTTGCGCCCATTCGTGTGCTCGTCCGGGTTACCAAGCTGGTCGATGGGGCTTTCCAGCAACCCACCATCGCTGGCTTGATCGCAGCTCCCGGCCTGCCCGCTGAGGGGCATCAACTCGATGAAGCGAATGTGCCATTCCTTTTCCAGAGTGAGCCGGACCAGATCCGTTATCTCATCATCGTTGAAACCACGAATTACCACGCTGTTAAGCTTGACTGGCTTCAGTCCGGCCTTCTGTGCGGCCTCAATTCCTGCGAGGACCCACTCGATCTTCCCAAGTCTGGTGATCCGCTCGAACTTGTCGGGTCGCAGCGTGTCGAGGCTAATATTCACTCGCTTGAGGCCCGCCTTGGCCAGATCTCCGGCATATTTCTGCAACAGCATCCCATTGGTTGTCATGGACAGGTCGTCGATCCCCGGAATCCTAGACATTCGCGCGATGAAGTCGACGATGTCCAGTCGCACCAGCGGCTCTCCCCCGGTAACGCGAATCTTGGTGACGCCTAACTCTGAGGCCGCTCGTACCACCTGAAGAATCTCCTCGTAGCGCAGCATCTCCTCGTGCGGCCGCATGCTCACCCCTGTTGGCGGCATGCAGTAGAGGCAGCGCAGGTTGCAGCGATCGGTGATGGATACCCGGAGGTAGTTGATGGGGCGATTGTAGGAGTCGCTAAGGCAGCCCAAATCTCGTCTTCCCGAAAACTAGAAGCAACCCAACTGGCAGTGGGAGATCTTAATCTTCATGTCGTTGGCTGCTTTTCCGACTTTCCGGACGCTGACATCAAGTTCTTCAGCAATGCGAAAGGCGACGCCGCAAGGGAGCTTGCCGTCTACCAGTGAGCGGCGAATGATTTCCACCAGTTTGTCGTCGGCATTATCCACGTTGCGCTCCTCGGTAGACTTGAAAGAAAAAGCCAGCATCTTCCAGAGAAGCTGGTTGAGGTCTGAGCACGGTGTTACGTTCTCGGTCCTCTCCTTCTCAAACACGTCCGGCCTGGTCGTTTCCAACCAAACCTTTAGAACGCGTTTGCCAGCGCCCGTTCGGCTAACCACCATTGGGTTCACCGTCAGGTAGGTTAGCTCGGAGAGATTCTCACATTGTGAAGCCATTATAACAAACCTTGAGTCGCTGTCAATAATGGATCGGCGGCTCTTCGTCCGAAAGGGGGACGTTATTGTATGCTTGGTGGTAGTATAGGACCAAGAACTGGGAGAATAGTACTGTGGCATAAAGAAACCCTATGAGATATAATATGCTTCAACCAGCTATTGAGCGGAGGGAAAGCCATGGCAGAAGAACTGAAGAACATCCTGGCGAAATTTCAGGTCGGAGAAGACGACTTGGTGGCTGTGGTGAGTCCGGACGGTCTTCCGATTGAGAGCGTCGGCGGAAGCGGTATCGATGTCGACGGTCTATGCGCGGTGGCCTCCGATGCTCTCCGCATGGCCGAGGCCATCGGCGGTGAGATCAGCAAGGGTGACGCGCGGCAGACTATGATCGAGTACGACGGCGCGTTGATGACCATTGGGGCGTTGAGTGACGACGCGCTGCTGGTGGTTCTCTCGTTGGGCGATGCCAACCTCGGACGAGTGAGATTCCTCGCCAAGAAATACCGCCAGGAGTTGGCCGAGGGGCTTCAGGCTATCTAATCTTCAGCCCACGCTGCTAGAGGTAGCTAATCAATGGCGAAAGCTCGGCTTGGCGTACTGGTGTCAGGGCGTGG
>JAMDCE010000518.1 GCA_023489135.1 Chloroflexota bacterium | reverse complement strand
TTGGCCTAGCGAAGGGGGCCACGAAAGGCCAAGGCGTGGGCGATTCTTTACTGTCCTTGAGACCCGCCCCTACTTGCTTGTCCCATCTGCGTAATCTGCGTAATCTGCGGACAACCACCGTGAACGCTTCGCCCAACTTGTGTCGTTCCGGGGGAATGCGACTCAAGCAAGGTCAGGTAGGCGGTGTGCAGGCCTGCATAGGGTTTAGCGTAAACTGTGTTCAGGCGGCCCATTGCTTATCTGGACCACGAAGTGTAAATTGATTTCCTCGACGCGCCTCTTCGAATTTCGTCCCTAAACAGCCCTGATTCGGGCCGGAGTTTGGCAGCGCGGGTAAGCTAGTAACGCCACGCGAGTGATCCAAGGAGCACAAAAGATGAGCCAGTTTACCTACCTTTTCAGCCCTATTAAGGTAGGGTCTATAACCATCCGAAACCGCATTATGAGCACCGGTCACATGACCGAGATGGGCGCCGATCTCATTCCAACGCAGAGAATGATAGATTATCACGTCGAAAGGGCCAAGGGCGGAATTGGACTGATTGTCCTCGAGGCTGGTGCAGTTCATCCTACGGCCCTGTGGGCCTCCCGCGACCTGGGCTTCTTCGATGAGCGGATCGTCGCCGGCCTGCGCCCGCTGACCGAAGCCGTGCATCGAGAGGGTGCTGCCGTCTTCGCTCAGCTCTTCCACCCGGGCCGAGAGATGTTTCACGGGGATATGGGATTACCCGCGGCGGCTCCGTCCAGCGTGCCAACTCAGCGCTTTCGCATAATGCCCAAGGAACTGGAGGCGGAGGAGATTCGGGAGATTATCGAATCCTATGGCGAGGCCGCCCGACGAGCCAAAGACGGGGGATGCGATGGAGTTGAGCTAGTCTCGTCACATGGCTATCTCCTAAACCAGTTCTGGTCTCCTCGGAACAACCTTCGAACGGACGAGTACGGTGGCAGCTTCGAGAATCGGATGCGTTTTGCCGTGGAAGTGGCTGAGGCCGTTCGGTCAAGGGTTGGCTCGGATTACCCCGTGGGACTGCGAATCAGCGGGGACGAATTGGTGGAGGGTGGGATGACCTTGCCGGAAATGGAGGAGGTCATCGCCTATTTGAACAAAGTCGTCAGTTTGGACTTCATTAACGTGACCGCCGGCAGCTCCTCCACCTATTTGGGTGCTACGGCTATCGCCCCTCCGGCCCCCTCGGCCCTGGGCATCTTCTCCGCATTTAGCGCCGCGATTCGGGAATTGGTCGACATTCCCGTGTTTCTGGGAACGCGAATCAACGATCCGCTACTCGCCGAGAAGATACTATCCGAAGGTCAAGCCGACGTGGTGGGTATGACCAGAGCCTTGATCTGCGATCCTCACATGCCCAACAAGGCCGCCAGCGGCCGGTTAGAGGAGATTCGGTACTGCGTTGGCTGCAATCAGGGATGTATCGGGCGGCACCAGCAAGGCCTACCGGTGACCTGCATCCAGACCCCTTCATCGGGAAGGGAGAGGGATTTGGGAGTGGTGAGCCGAGCGGAAAAGCCGAAGAAGCTCGTCGTGGTCGGCGGAGGTCCCGCTGGCTTGAGAGCGGCCATAACCGCAGCCGAGCGGGGGCATCAGGTTATCCTCTACGAAAAGGCAAGTGCCCTAGGTGGTCAGGTTCTCCTGGCGGCAAAAGCGCCGGGGCGGGAAGAATTCCAGGATATAGTGCGTAACCTGGAAAGCGAGTTGCAGCGGCAGAATGTCGAGGTGCGGCTCGGGACAGAGGCGTCGGCTGAACTGATCGAGCGGGACAGGCCCGACGTCGTTATTATCGCTACGGGTGCGCGGCCCTACTACCCCCCCATACCTGGGATAGAACAGGATAATGTGGTATGTGTCGCGGACGCGATAGAAGGTACCGCTGAAATAGGTCGAAGCGTGCTGGTGGCCGACTGGATGGGAGATATGCCGGCCATAAACGCCGCCGAATTGCTGGCTGACCGAGGCCATGAGGTTGAGTTGGCCTCCACAGGCCTCTACATTGGGGAGGGACTGCAGTCCTATCAGCGTTCTCTGGCCCATCAGAGGTTCTACGAAAAGAAGATTGGCATGCGACCCCACCACGTGCTGAAGGAGATTCAAGGGAACACCGTGATTCTCGAGAATATCTTTAGCTTTGAGAGGCACAGCGTAGATGGGGTGGATACGGTCGTGCTGGCCATGGGTCAATTGCCCAACGACGGCTTATACAAGGCTTTGAAAGGTAAAGTGGCCGAACTGTACCGGGTGGGCGACTGCGTCGTGCCCAGAACGGTCGAGGAAGCCATTTATGAGGGATACACCACGGCCCTGAAGGTCTAGTCGAAAGTTCGTGTGCCTTATCACGAGGCAGAGATCAGCTCTCAGGTCGCGGGCTGAGAGCCGACTGCTATTCGAACAGAGGGGGAGTACAAATCATATGGAATATCTGCTGATCCACCGTAAGTGCGAGTTCTGCGGCAACATGCTCTTTTCGCAGGATAACTACCTGGAGGAAGCCAAGGCCGACAAGACCTATTATTACTGCGACAATGCTTGCCAGACCCTCTATGAAAAGAATGCCTCGCTGGAGGAAGCCATCCCTTACCTCGGCAAGTGGCTTCAGCACGAGTCACTGGAGCCATCGCCAAATGTCGACCCCGTCACCCTGGAAGTTATCCTGGGAGGCATGATATCGGCCTGCGTAGAGATGGGTAAGACAATGGAGCGCACGGCTCACTCGCCTATCTTCTTCGAGGCGGTCGATTTCAGCACGGCGCTGTTCGACGGGAATATGGATCGCATGGCCCAGTTTGGCCTGCCCTCGCAGGTGGGAGCGATGCAATACGGTGTCGTGGGGGCGGTGAAGCACATCGGTGTTGAGAATCTGCGCCCCGGCGATGTGCTGCTCCACAACGATTCCTATCGGGGAACGCCTCACCCCCCTGAGTTCTGTATGGTCAAGCCTATGTTTTACGATGGCAAGGTCATTGGCTACGCGGCCAATATTGCCCACCACACCGATGTGGGTGGCAAATCGCCCGGAAGTATGCCCGGCGATGCCAGTGAGATCTACCAGGAGGGGGTCATTATCCCGCCGGTAAAGCTTTTCAGAGAGGGCAAAGAGGTCGACGAAGTCTGGCAGATAATCCTGGCCAACGTTCGCGCTCCCCGGTTGAGTTACGGCGACTTTATGGCTATGTACGGCTCTCTGGTGACGGCCGAGAGCCGAATTAGCGAACTCATTCAACGCTATGGCGTCGAGGAGTTCCTCTTTTACGCTAAGGAGATCCAGAAGTATTCAGAGCGGCGAATGCGGGCGGAGATCAAGCAGATACCCAACGGAATTTACAGCGGAACCTGCATGATCGACGACGATGGGATTGTGGATCGGTCCTACGCTATCAACGTCGACGTGATGGTGCTGGACGAGGACATTATCCTGGATTACCGCAGAACCGACGAACAGGGACGCGGACCTATCAACGCCCCGTACTGCGTCTGCGTGGGAGGCTCGGTCAACGCCGTGTTCAATCTGGTCGATCACACCATCCCCCACAACCAGGGCCTCTTCCGACCGCTCCACTGGATCAACCCACCCGGCCGAGTGACCAACTGCAACTATCCGGCCCCGCTCAACGGCGGCAACACCGAGACGCACAACCGTCTCGCCGAAGCCGTCCTCGACGCTTTTGGCAAAGCCGTGCCCGAAAGGGTCGCCGCGGCTGAGGCTGCTACTTGCGCTTTGATCTCAGGTGGGGGGACGGACCCGAGAACCGGGGAGCCCTTTAGCTTCGTCATTTGGGAACCATCAGGTAAGGGTGGAAGAAAGCACCTGGACGGGAACACCGCTATCATGACCTGGGTTGGCCCTGTCGCCAAGAACTACACCACTGAGGTTCTTGAGGCCACTTGTCCCTGGAGGATCGTTAGCTACGAATTGAGAGAGGGCTCTGGGGGAAGTGGGGAGCACCGCGGCGGCCTTGGTCTGGAACGAGTATACGAGGTCCAGACTCCCCACCTAGTGTTCAGCGGCCATGCCAATCGGTTCAAATTCCCCCCGGAGGGGCGGTTTGGCGGCAGGCCTGGAATGGGAATGGAGTTTCAGATAGTGAAGAATGGCCAGACGTACGGCCCTCTTGAAGTCTCTAACAGCATCGTTTCACCGACGAAGTTTTCTGGCGTAATTCTGGGAGAAGGAGACAGGATCATCGTTCGAGACCCCGGAGGCGGCGGATACGGTGACCCGGTGAACCGGGCCGGTGAAAGCGTGATCGAGGATCTCAAGAACGGCCACATCACCATGGCTCAAGCCGTCGAGGACTATGGCCTCTCTCAGGCGGAAGCCGAGGAGATCGTTCGAGAATATCACTGGACCGGACACACGGAATAGAGCGCTGGCGCTTGCATAAGCATCAGGTTGAGATAGCCAAACGAGGAGGCTTTAGGTGAAAGCAGTAGGCATAGATATTGGAGGCACCTTCACCGACTTCATTAGTGTGGATCCCTCGACGGGAGAAAGGCACCTTCACAAGGTTTCCTCCACCCCAGGCGATCCTTCAGTGGCCTTTATGCAGGGGCTGGAAGAGATGAACCTCGATCTTCCCAACCTCGACAAATGCATCCATGGTAGCACCGTGGCGACTAACACCATCATCCAGAAGAAAGGCGCTACGACCGGCATAATCACCAACAAGGGTTTCCGCGATATTCTGGAGATAGCCCGAGGCATCAAGACACGGGAGACACTCTATTACCTCCAGTGGGTCAAACCCAAACCCCTGGTTCCTCGCTACCTTCGGTTAGAGGTGCCCGGACGACTCGACTATGCCGGAAGAGTGATTGAGGAATTGGACGAGGGGAAGCTCATCGATGCTTGCCGGTTCCTCGTGAAGCACGGCGTCGAGGCCGTGGCCGTCTGCTTCCTTTCCTCCTACGTCAATCCGGAGTCGGAGTTGAGGGCTGAAGAGCTTATAAAAGAACACTTTCCGGACCTGGACGTCTCTATCTCGTCGAAGATCCTGCCACAGTGGAGAGAGTACGAGAGAACCAACACCACTGTCGCCGACGCCTACGTCAAGCCCGTTATGAGCAAGTACTTCTCCCGCCTCGAAGAGCAACTGGCCGACCGGGGCTTCCAGCGCGACCTTTTGATCATGAAGTCCAACGGTGGGGCAATGACGGCTCAGACGGCCAGGGAGAGGCCGATCGAAACCTTTCTCTCCGGCCCGGCCGGTGGGGTTGTCGCCGGGAAAGCCGTGGGCGAGCAGGCTGGGTACAACGATGTCATCATCATGGACATGGGCGGGACTAGCTTCGACGTCAGTCTGATCGATGACGGACGGTTTACCACCACCACCGATGGTGAGGTCGAGCCAGGCGTTCCCATCAAAATCTCAATGATCGACATCCGGACCATTGGTGCGGGCGGAGGCAGTATTGCCTGGATTGACGCCGGACAAGCCCTCAAAGTCGGGCCTCAAAGCGCTGGTGCCGCTCCTGGACCAGCCTGCTACGGCACAGGTGGGACTGAACCGACGGTGACAGATGCTAACCTAGTGCTAGGAAGGCTCAATCCGGACTATTTCCTGGGCGGACGAAAAGTCCTCCAACCAGATCTGGCTCACCAGGCTGTCAAAAAGATCGCCGATTTCTACAAGATGAGCCTACCCGAGGCCGCCCAAGGCATCCTCGACATCGCCATCTGGAACATGTTTCAGGCCATAAGAACCATCTCCGCCGAGAAGGGCTTCGACCCGCGGGAATTCGCTCTGGTCTCTGGAGGCGGTGCAGGCTCGCTTCACGCCGCAGCCATCGCCAGGGAACTGAGTATGTCTACCATCATCGTGCCCGCCTACCCCGGAGTCCTCTCGGCCACCGGCCTCCTCATGGCCGACCTTAAGTTCGATTCCATTCGCTCTTGCCCCACTCTTCTGGAAAGGGATGGCCTCGAGAAGCCGTTGGGATTCTTCAGAGAAATGGTCGAGGAAGGCTGCAAGTTCATCTCCAAGGAAGGCTACCAGGGGGAACCAGTGGCCGCCGCTTCACTAGATATGCGTTACGAGGGCCAGAACTGGGAGATCAACATCCCCATCGACCTGACTCAACTAGATACAGCCAGGGTTATTGAAATCTTCGACCGAGAGCACGAGCGCCTCTACGGCTTCAATCTCCCCTATGCTCGACACGAAATCATCAACCTACGAGTCACTACCATAGGACCTGTCGAGAACAAGGAAGTCTTCCTGCCTCAACCGAGCGAGAAAGGACCTTTCACCGACGAGCCGCCTGTGCGGGATCGACGGCAAGTCTACAACGAAGCGACCAAGCAATTCGAGGAGGCCAACGTCTACCAGAGAGAGGCGCTCCGCTGGGGACAGCGGGTAAAGGGATTAGCCATCATTGAGGAGATGGATTCCACCATCTACTTGCCTGCTGCCTCCGTCGGCGAGGTCGACCGCT
>JAMDCE010000608.1 GCA_023489135.1 Chloroflexota bacterium | reverse complement strand
CGACGGGCGCATTACCATCGAAAGAGCATTTCGGTGCCTCTCCTCAAATCTGGATTTCCATCCCATCGTGGCAGGAAAGAGGTAATCAGGCGGAATTACCTTCAGAAGTTGAGCGGCGGCAACTTGATGATCGCGTTCATCGCTCAGGAGCCAAGTCTCCAATATTGACAGCGCCTCTTCCGCTGAGATATGATCACTTTCCAGCCCAGTTCTAAGAATCTCGCGGCTTGCGTCAAGGAGCGTCGGATCCCCCAGAACCCATTCTTGAAGAATCATCCAAATCTTGTTACGGCTGCCTTTCCATAGGCTCCAGATTGCCTTTGCCACTCCAAGTTCTGCGGACCTGCTAGTCTGCAATTCCAAATAGTGTTTTCTGCTGAACCAACCACCGGAGGCCTGATAATTCAACTCTATTCGATCGAACTGTCCGTATCCAGGAACAGGTTCTGCAAGACCCGTTTGCGTTCGCAGCGGTGAGTCTAGCGCGTATACGGGAGCATATTGGGGAACCTGGTCCTCCCAACTTCGGCCATCGTAATCTTGAATTGAGGGAGAACTATGTGGGGTGTTTTCCTGATCATGCAGCCTGAAAGAGTCTCGAAGCTTCTCTTCTAGCTCCGTTTCCTCATCGAGAAACAAATCTTCCGACGGCGCAAGTAAAGAATCATAGACACCCTCTGTCTTGCCTTTGAAGATCACTTGTTCAAGCTGCCCGTACGTCGATTGCCATCCCGTCTTGAAAACGATGTAACGGAGGAATTCTGTCGAGATATGGAGCGAGAGTTGGCAAGCCTAAGGTTTCTAGTTCATGCGCGATCCAAACGGGCAGGTTATGCTGCTTCCGTTTTACTCAAAGGAGTAAGAGATCGTAGGAGCCAGATAATAGGCAAAGCCACTCGCCAGGATCGGGCTGAGAAGATTGGTGCAGGAAAGCGCCGTCCATTAGCGTGAGGCAAAATGTCAATTTCAACACGACATTGTAATCATGGGACTGCACCGTTTTCTAAAGGCCGCATCGGTACGAGGCTAGTTCCATCGGATTGAAGGCAGGAAAGGGTCCTCAAGCGGCATTACGCCTACGCTCGTAGTTTCCTAGGCAAGCATCGGTAGATCGTCCCACAGGCGTAACGTCTGGAAGCTGATTGCAATGAGTATTCACAGATGACAACGGCCCGGGTATTTCCATTTCAACCTGGAGGTGGCTGTGTATTATGGCACTCGATTTCGCGACGCTTGATGTGCGGCAGGTAATCGTCCACGAAGTTCCCATTCGGCGTGCTGACAACGGGACACTGCCCGTACTCAGCGAGGTAGCGAGTCCCCTCACGGATGAGCTTAGGCTTTACATCAAGGAGAAGATAACTCAGAGCGCGTGCTCTTCCTGTGCTTTCAAAGTGTCCCTCGACCTGTCGAGTTCATCTCCGGTTCCGCAGGGGATCACACGGTTTCTCGATAGTGATGGCATGGACTTTGTCACATTTTCACAGCGGATCGCTGATCATCTGTTTCAGACCCAAACCGGCGTGAATTCAAAGGGGCTAATTACGGTGGTCGACTGTGCCATCGGAGGGATGCCTGCTGTAGGGATTCTCAAACTAGAACGGGAGATCGGTGTTAGGGTAGAGCAGAGCAACATCGACGGGCGAAAGACCTTTCGCATCGAGCACATTCGCGAACTTATGCTCACCCAAGGAACTAAGGTGTTTAAGGCTGGCGTGTTCCTGCACCACGGTCCGGGCGTTGAAGATATTGACGGAGTCGTATCCGACCATCAGCGTGGCCGCCTCCCAAGATATGAGATCGCCGATTTCTTCCTAAAGAAGTTTCTGGGCTGCCAACTCGCAGAGGCTGCCGAGGTCACGACCAAACGATTTCTCGATGCTGCCGAAGACTTCATTAATGACGTGGTTAGCGATCCTCTGCGCAAAGGCCGATATCAGACAGCGTTGTTAGCTGAGATGAATAGCAACCAGGCAACGCTCAACCCAAAACAGTTCGCCAACACGCACCTTGAGACCGAAGATCGGCAGTTATTCATCGATCATCTTAAGTCATCGCAAGTTGCTAATGAAGCGATAGATAAAGATCTCGGCTTAATTCGGACGCGAATCCAACGGATGCAGATGGATTTCGAAACCGGCATATCGATCACCGCTCCGGGTGAGGTTTTCTCGAATAAAGTCCACTTGATCGAACAGGATGGTGGGCTGACGAAGGTGGAATTTGAGGACCGGCTCAGGAATGTCCGAGGCCGACGATGATGGAGTTAGGAGCTCTGCGATCTTTTTGGATTGAGAACAAGGCGCTTTACGAAAGCTTTGCCAAGCATGTGCACGAGCGCCTGCTTGGCGGCCTGTGCGACGCTGGCATACCGTGTGAAACATCTTACCGGGCAAAGGCCCTCGATAGTTTGGTTAAGAAGGCAGTTCGGAAGGGTTACGCAGATCCTATCAGGCAGATTACAGACAAGGCGGGTGTCAGAATAGTGCTGCTCTACCAAGATCATCGGGAACCGACGGAGGAATTGCTCTACAATCTTTTCGACGTGCTTGAGTATGAAGACAAAATGGAGCGCCTCGGGGTCGACAAGCTTGGCTATAGTGGAATTCACTGCCAGGTCCAGCTCAAGCCCGATGACGGTGGTCCAGCGATCAGCGACTTTCTTGGATTAAATTGCGAGATTCAAATACACACTTGCGCGCAACATGCCTGGAGCGAGACCACTCACGATCTTTCTTATAAGCCGCCTGGCGAGATCCCGCGCAAGCTGGAGAGGGCGCTTAACCGGCTAGTGGCTTTGACCGAGTTGTTCGATGACGAAGTCTCACGGGTGAGACAAGAGGTGATGACTATGGCTGGATTCAAGGAGGCACAAGTACTCGTTCATCTCGAGCGCCACTTCTATGGTTTAGCGCACAGCCGTTTTGATAAAGAATTGTCGCTTCAAGTCATCAGCCGCCTTACGCCGCTGTATGGCGGTGCAAGCGCAGAAGAACGAGGGGCCACGATGGACGTCTTTGCAAATGTCCAGCGCGCCAAGCTTGAGCAAGTTTATCGGGCCTACCAGAGCGACGATAGGACCGAGAGCTTGTTTGTGCACCAGCCCGAGAGCCTTCTGGTTTTCCATCGTTTTGAAGTGGACCAGTTTTCATTGACCGATCTGTGGGAGCAGTGGTACCCGCGGTTGTTTCTTGAACACCTAGCGCTGGCCTGGGGCCTGTCTCTGGAATGACGGGACACGTTGTCGGTGCGCCTTGCGACCCTGAAGGTTACTCCCGAGACTTAACTGAGCGATACACCCACGGACGAGTGCTGGAGGATCAGTTTACTCCCAGGTAGCAAAGCGCAGGCAACAACCTTTAGCCTTCACTAGTCTCACTTGGCGTCGCCAATTCCCTCAGCTTCTCCGGCGTCAGCACCAACTCCCAGCATACCAACTCTAAGTCTTCTTCGCTTGGTTCCTTGCTGTCGGGGGCGTTGGAGTGGCCGATCAAGCCCGGTTTCCTGCAGGGCCGTCCAGAGGTCCTGGAGGCGCGGCACGAGTTCATTGGATGGCACCGAATAGGGCAATAGCTTCAGGCCCGCGCATTGCGTCTCCGACCCTACCTTACTGGGTCAGTTGCTTGGATGATACTGACCACACCACTGCTGCAGGTTAGCAAACAGGACAGGCTGGGCTTCCAGCAGGTCGTCGCGGGCCAAGAAGCGCTTTAGGTTCGCGTAAAGTCATTCGGCTTCAATGAGGGAGGTGGTGTTCTGGCACCTTATGTCCGTCCTCCCAGAGACATCGACGCTAGGTTACTCTCGGCACGACGACAGCAGAATCTAGGCGGCGATGAACATAGGACAGCAGCGAGAGTAAGTCGAGCGCATCTTGCTCGTTTACAGGCCAAGCGACCTTAGGTGCATGCGCGGTCACGTTGCGAAAAATGCCAAATACGCCCTTCAAGAGGTTAGTGAATCCTCTCTGCTCCGATCGTTCGGTTTCGGTGCTCAGAGTGTTGATGGCCAGAATCGGGTGACTACCTCCGAACGCCTGCTCTACCAACTCCGAGCCGTCGTTGGTCAAGTCCGCCATCTCGCGGATCCTCACGGCCACACTTTTAGTCGATTCCAGTACGGCGTGGAAGTAGTTCTCTTGAAGCAACTCCGCCCGACAAAACCTGAGGACATCAGGGTGGACCTGCCTACGGATTAGCTCGGTCCGCAGTCTGCCAACTCTCTCGTGTGCCTGAGCAAGGCTCTGAGCAGCGGCGACTTCCGCCAGTTTTCCCGACTCCCGCAAATGCAAGCCACTGAAGGCAAGGATCATGTTCACCTCGTCTCGATAGTCAGAGAAAGACGCTTGATCGCCTCTGAATCTAGCCGGGTCGATTACTGTTTCGAGAAACTTCGCCACGTTGTTTCCGCAGCGATCCCTTCTTTGCCTCTCACGAAGCGCTGAGAAAATGCGATGCTGTTTCGAGCCGCTACTATCGCTAGCTATCTCTAGCTGATAGAAGATAGCGTTAAGCTCTTTGTGAGTTACAGCGGTATCTAGCAGTTCTGAAAGTTGCCACAAGTGTGTTTCGGTGAAAGAAGGGATGGACATGGGTAGTTGTCTCTCCTCACGCCGGCTGGCACACAACACAGGTGCAGACGCAGCGCTAAGCTTCAACCCCGAACTGGGCGAAGAACTCGTCGAATAAGCTCATGATCGACCTTCTAGGGACGGTATAACAAGTGGCCTCGAAAACGAAAACCACCTTGCGCAGGTCGGCGTGTTGCCCTCCTCCTGCTGCACTAAATCGTACTACGATGGCTTGCTGAGCGCAAGGTGGCTTGGCAAGCATTTGCAATCCGGGATTTAAGGGAATAGCGCTCAAAATGGTGATCGATTCGGGCGATTAGGTCGGGCCGTAGAGACCTCGCCCGATCTTGGTAATGCTCCCTTGGGCGAGCGCCGAATTTAGGGCCGGCCGGAACCGGCCGGGGCCCCAGAAGCGAGCGCCAACAAGCTCGGCCAGGCGGTGCCGATTCGGCGGGCCAACATCGGGGACGGCCCTGGAGATCTGAGCGAGGAGAAAAGACGGAAGCCCTTCTCAATCAGAGAAGGGCTTCTTGCGTTGCTCGTGTTTGGTAGAGCGTATGGGATTCGAACCCATGATCTTCACCTTGAAAGGGTGATGTCCTAGGCCACTAGACGAACGCTCCAGATTTGGTGGAGATGAGGAGACTCGAACTCCTGACTTCAACACTGCCAGTGTTGCGCTCTCCCAACTGAGCTACACCCCCACGATGTCTTCGGTGGCGCCGAGTCTAGCCCGAAACCCTCGGGCAAGAGCTCCGGCACGCCCGGCAGGAATCGAACCTGCGACCTAACGCTTATAAGGCGTTTGCTCTGTACCACTGAGCTACGGGCGCAATTCAACCCCAGCCCTAAGACGTCAAGAGAATTGGTAGCGGGGGGCGGATTCGAACCACCGACCTTCGGGTTATGAGCCCGACGAGCTACCACTGCTCCACCCCGCGTCGAAAGGGTAGCGGAGGTAGGATTTGAACCTACGACCAAGGGCTTATGAGTCCCCTGCTCTACCCCTGAGCTACTCCGCCGCGCTGCGATCGATGTTAAGGATAGGCAAAGAGCGACAAAAATACCGACGCCCGTACGTCGGCAGGCTCCCAGATGTCCTCTTCCCTCAAGGCCTTTGTCATTATAGCCAAGTTCGGCGCCCTTGTCAAGAAAAATGAGTCGCACCGCGGAGGCGCAGAGAACGCAGAGGAGGAAAATAGGGATAAGGAACGTTCGAACGTTTTCAACGTTAAGTCGTTCATAGCCCCTAACCCCTTGAGCTCCGCGCCCTCTGCGTCTCTGCGGTGAAAGAGATGCTAAATGCGAACTCCGACTTCCCAGCCCTCTCGGATGGCGTCCACGGCGTCGCGAGGTAGGCGGTTGTCGCCGATCTTGGCATTGTTGGCGTTCATCGCCCAGGAGAAGACGACGCTATCCACTCCGGTGATTTCCTCTCTATTCCCATCACTCTGGACGATCACCGAGTTGTCCTTGATCTCCTCGATACTGGTGTTGGCCTTCAATTGAAGCCTGGAATTCTTGGCCGCCCTCTCCAGGTAGGGGAGGAAGATGGTGAAGCCGGTGTCGGACATGAACTGGCCGGTGGGCTCGATGACGATGACCTCCTTCCCCTCCTTGGTCAAATACTCGGCCACCTGGCAGCCGTTCCTCTTGCCGCGATAGACCACCACCTTGTTGCCCACCTGGGCGCGTCCCTCCAGCACGTCTACGTCGGTCACCACGTGCTTCTTGTCCGCGCCGGCGAGGCCCAGCTTGACGGGATAGGAGCCAGCGGCGACCACCACAGCGTCAGGCTTCTTCTGGTAGACCGTGTCGGCCGTGACTTCGGTGTTGAGGACGACCTTGACGCCGGCTTTCTTCATTTGAGCCTTAGCATCGCGAGTC
>JAMDCE010000554.1:513-6497 GCA_023489135.1 Chloroflexota bacterium | reverse complement strand
AGCATCATTAGTCCAGCTAAAGCCATGACCTTTGCCAACTTTGCCAGACCGCCAAGAACGGCGAGTTTCCCTCGGCAACGCTGCTTCGGTTCGGTTTCCTCCTTCGAAATGCACCCGGCCCCCCTACCTGTTGCCAGCAAAGGATATGTTCTCGTTCGTTCCACTGGGTTCCTCCCGAGTCGCCGTAAGATTCAAATTCCGTGAACATCACTACTAAGGTAATCGGCGGGCCGACCCGATTCACTCACCGCCCATAGGTCCTGATGCGACATAGCACGTTTAGGGTAAGCGTGGCATGAGAACATAGTACCCTCCGCCTTTTCTCGGCTACTCACCGCGGGATGGTGGGCAAATCGGAAGACCAGCTTGCTTCGCCGGCCGGCTCTGCTAAGAACCAGGGGCTGAGATTTGATCGCCAGGAGAAACCTGAGCAACTTCCGATTTTTGGTAGAACTCCCGTTGGCCCAGGAGGCTTTACAGGCAAGATCTCTTGAGCGATAATGAATTGAGAGTGTTAGAAAACACTAGTCCGCTTCAGGTCCCAACCGGTTCAAGCAGCCCACAAAGACGTAATGGAGGGAATCGATGACGAATTCTAGCGACCAAAGGATCGGAAGTGACGGACACGCTGACGTGGCTATCATTGGTGGAGGGCCGGGAGGATATGTGGCGGCGATCAGAGCCGGGCAACTGGGTGCCAAAACGGTGCTAATTGAAAAGGCCAGCCTGGGTGGCACCTGTCTCAACGAAGGATGTATACCAACCAAGGCTCGCCTGGAAACGGTGGAGCATCTCTCGGCCGTGCGGGGAGGCCTCGCCGGCTATGGCATCACGGTCAACGATTTCCATTTCGATTTTGCGGCGGCCAGGGAGCACGAATGGGCGATTGTGCAAAGGCTGGTGAAAGGCGTCCAGCAGCTTCTCAAAGGCAATGGAGTTCAGTACCTGAAAGGGACGGGGAGCTTTCGCGGTCCGAACACCGTGGACGTGGAGATGGAGGATGGCACCCGGCAAAGCCTTGAAGCCAGCAAGATCGTGATCGCCACCGGTTCGCAGACCGTCTATCTGCCGATCCCTGGCATTGATGGCGCCAACGTGATAGACAGCCGCGGGGCTCTCTTTCTGGAAGAGATCCCCAAAAGCATTGTCATCATCGGCGGGGGTGTCATCGGGGTGGAGTTCGCGCAGATCTTCGCTCGGTTGGGAACCCAGGTCTATATTGTGGAACTTCTCCCCAGGCTCATACCTATGGAGGACGAAGATGCCAGCCGCCTCCTCCAACAGCTCTTCAATAGGGCTGGCATCAAGAGCCACACCAATTCCAAGGTGACCGCCATAGGCGACGACCCTTCGGGGCAGAAGACGGTGACTTTCGAAACCGAGCAGGGCCCTATGACCCTGACGACGGAGAAAGTGCTGGTGGCTATCGGTCGAAAACCGTTTAGCGAGGGCCTCAACCTGGACTCCGTCGGTGTCAAAGCGGAGCGGGGCCGGATCATCGTCGACGATCGGATGCGCACCAGCATCCCCCACATCTACGCTATCGGCGACGTCATTGGAGGTTACCTGCTGGCTCACGTAGCGTCGACAGAAGGGGAAGTCGCCGTAGAGAATGCCCTGGGGCATGAGTCGCGCATGGACTATAAGATCGTTCCTCGCGCCGTCTACACCAGCCCGGAGGTCGCCAGCGTGGGTTTGACCGAGAAAGAGGCGAAAGAGAAGGGCTACGCCGTGAAGACTGGCCGCTTTCCCTTCGCCGCCAACAGCAAGGCCATGATCCACGGTCAGGGCGTCGGTTTCGTCAAGATCGTCGCGGAGAGCAAGTACGGAGAGATTCTGGGAGCGACCATCGTCGGCCCGCGAGCCAGCGATTTGATCAGCGAGATATCCATGGTAATGAAACTGGAAGGCACGTTGGACGAGATAATCGCGACCATCCACCCACATCCCACCACCAGCGAAGCGATCCGTGAAGCAGCCCTCTACGCCGAAGGTCGGCCGATTCACACTCTTTTGGCACCCCAACCGTTGGGGGTCAGGTAATGCGACGTCTCGCTATACTTGACAATAAATTTCAGGGCGTGCTATAGTGCTCGGACCGGTGAGTAGAGCCATTGCTCGATTGTTTCCATCGACAAGCGGGGTACGGTAACGTATTTTGCGCCCTTTTGCAGTGGGCAGCAGATTGGCATCTTGGGAACGGTAGACACATCGGTCTGCCGCTACACTCTCATACCTAACCTGTTGTGGCAGACCTGCGTGTCTGCCTTCTTCCCAGAGCCAGAGGAGCGCAATTCTCTGAGCACCAACAGACGGCTTGGGCCGGAGGGGTCGAGATGCTATCCCCACAAGATCTACGGAGCTCCAACCCCGTGGATGAAATGGAAGACCTAAGAAGGCACATCAGGGAGCTGAATGAGGCCGTGAATTCGCGCGAGCGAGAGAACAAGTCTCTCTCCGAGATCATCTCCACCATCGGCTCGACTCTCGATCTCGAAGAGGTCCTCGCCCATATCGTCGACGTCGCCGCCAGAGCTACAGATTGCCACGCCTGTTTCATTTATCTCTGGGACGCCGACAAAGAGAAACTCACCCTGCGCGCTGCTTCGGAATGCTTCAAGCACGTCGTAGGAAACATTGAGCTGGAATTGGGGGAAGGCCTCACGGGGTGGTCTGTTGCGACGATGCAACCAATCATCCTCAACGACCAGGCCCTCAGCGATCCTCGCTCCAAGTATTATCCCGAACTCGAGGAAGAAGATTTTCAGTCTATGATGGTTATCCCCATCGTCTCTCGTGGCGAGAAGGCTATCGGCGCCATCGTCGTTCACACCGTTGCTCCCTACGAGTTCTCGGAAGACCACCTGAATCTGGTGCGAAACATTGGTCTGCTGGTGGCCGGCGCCATCGAAAACGCGCAGTTATTTGAGAACACTCGTCGCAAGCTGGCCACTCTAACGGCTCTCTCTAACCTGAGCCAAACCGTTAGTTCCAGCGTTCACTTGGACGACACGCTGAAGTCTCTTGCGGCGATGACCGCCGACGTTATGGAGTCCGATCTGTGCGCCATCTTGCTCTTGGATTCCGGCGGTGAGCGCCTGGCCGTGAAGGCCGTCTCCCAATCCTACGCCGACAAGGCGGCGACCGAGCACACTCTTTCGGTTGGGCAAAGCATCTGGGAAGAGGTGATCTCCTCCAATAGACCCAAGGCCATCGACCTGATATCCGACGAGCAATTGCCTGAACAGTTGGGCCTACCTAAGGGGACCAGGTTTGCTTCTCTCATCTCGGCCCCACTTATCTCTGGAGTGGAACAGTTGGGTTTGATCAACTGCTACACTCTCAAACCCCGCCGCTTTTTGGCCGAAGATTTCACCGTCCTGACCACGATTGGAAATCAGACGGCCATTGCCATCAAGAACGCGCAGCTTATCGATCTTCTCACCGAAAAGAACCTGATCAAGGATTTCTTTGAGCTACTGATGACGGGCGCTTACGAGACTGAGTACGCTGTCGCCAGCCGGGCCCTGGCCCTGGGGGTAGATCTGTCTAAAGAGCATGTTGTTCTGATCTGCGAGATCGACCGGCGCAGCCCTTTGTCTCCGGAAGCCAGTGTGGTGCTGGACGATGAATGGCCCAAGGAACTGAAGCGCGTGGCCCAGTCTCTCCAACGCAGGATAGCGTGTATGTATCCCGGCTCAATCTTCTCCCTCCGAGACAACGTCGTCATCGGGTTGGTCAAGCTCAAGAAGGGCCAGGATCTGGCGGAGCAGAGAGCTACAATGACTCAGATCCAGCAGGAGTTACAGGACGAGAGCGGGATGTGCATTTCCGTTGGAATCGGCAACGTTTGCTCGCGGCCGGAAGACTACCCCAAGGGATTCCAGGAAGCGCGAGAAGCCTTCCACATAGGCCGGGCTATCTGGCATCCTGGCCGCGTGGTTCACTTTAATGACTTGGGATTGTACAAGTATCTATATCGCATTTCCAGCCTCAGCGGCCTTCGCGATACGAACCAGGAGAAAGTGCAGATAATCGTCGACTACGACCGGCGGAAGGGGACGCAGTTGCTCAACACGTTGGAGATTTACCTGGAATGCCTGGGCAACGCTACCAAGACCGCGGAGAGGCTATTCATTCACCGGAACACGTTAAGCCAGCGACTCGACAAAATCAAAGCCGTTTCGGGCGTCGACCCAGACAACACCGAAAACTGGCTCGACCTGCAGATCGCCCTCAAGATCGTCAAGTTTCGGCAGAGCGGGTACAGCGCCAGTCTTCCTGGAATTGTTCCCTAGTCTCCAGGTCAAACCACTTGCGGCGTAACGCCTCCATACCGCCCTCCCCCTCAAGCTCCAAGAGCGCTTTGTTTACCCTCGTCCTCCAAGTGATCTCGCCTTTGGGAAAAGCGATGGCGACCCTTTCTCCGGTGACGATGGTGACGGCGATTTGAAACTCCGGATTGTTCTTAACAATGTAGGCCGAAACCGGGTAGGGATGGATCACGGCGTCGACGTGACCAGCGGAAAGGTCCAGCGTGGAATCCTTGAAGACACGGTCACGGCGCTGGTAGGTTACAACTTGCCTGAGGCCGGGTATCTTTTTGACCACGTCGTCGGCCACGGTGTTGCTCATCACCCCTATGACCTTCCCGACCAGGTCGGCCAGCCTGGTAATGGGGGAGCCGGTCTTCACCAGGATGGCCGCATCGGCCGGCATATATGGCTCGGAAAAATCAACCCTCTCCCTCCGCTCCGGGGTCGGCCGCAGGAAGATCATCACCATATCGCATTCGCGCTGCTCCAGGGCCGGAATAGCACCGTGAAAGGAGGTGCCAACCACTTCCAGTTGTGACCCTAGCTTCTCGGCAATGGCCAGGGCCAGATCGTATTCGAAACCCGCTGGTCGCCCTCCCTGCATAAACATGAAAGGCGGGTTCGCCAGGCTGGCCCCGACTCGCAAGATGGCACCCTGATCCATCGTCATCTGCCTGTACCTCTGCAGCGGCGAAAGTTAGCGATTACCCGGAAACAACATCTGGGAGACAAACTCGTCCTGGAACGACGGATCCATCGACAGCTCAACGTGGCGCACCTTTTCTTTGATCTCCTGAGCGACGGCAAGAGAAGACGCTGAAAGAGCGGCGAGGATAGCTCCACCCAGGGCAGCATTGCCCACCGGCTTTACTATTTCCTTTCTGAAGGAGGAGGGCAGCAGGCCGATGGCCAGGACGCTCTCTGAGTCGAGGTAGCTGCCGAAGGCACCCGCCACCAGGACGTCTTCGACTTCTTGGGCCCCGACGCCAGCCTCCTTCAGCAGCATTGTCACGCCGGTGGCGATGGCGGCCTTGGCGGTCTGCAGTTGGCGAACATCTCCCTGAAGAAGATAGACCGATCCCTCACTCCTCGCGTCGGAAAGGCGGAATCCCAACTGCCCGTCTATTCGCACCTCTCTATCTGTGAGGAAGGGAGGCCAGTGGGAAGCGTCCTGAAAGCGCCCCGACGGGTGAAGAACTCGCACCCGCAGTAGCTCGGCCACCGCGTCGATCAGCCCGGTCCCGGCCAGGCCTTCCGCTGGCGCGTCTTCGACCGTAAAGAGCTCGACTTCCTCCGCTTCTTCGCGGATCGCCACCTTGACAATGGCGCCCCGCCGCGCCTGCATTCCACTCCTGATCTGAGCCCCCTCGAAAGCGGGACCGGCCGCGGTGGAGCAGGTGTAGAGCTGCCCCCGGTGCAGCAGAGCAATCTCGCCATTGGTTCCGATGTCGATGGCCAGGGTCGTGGTCTTCCTCTCCAGCATATCCAACGCCAGGATAACTCCGACGGTGTCCGCGCCAACGTAGCCGCAGATCAAGGGCAGGCAGATAACAGTGCAATCCGGCTCCAGAGCCAGGCCAAGCTCCACCGCTCTGGCAACGATCTGGTCCGCCGCCACAGGGCTGAAAGGCAAATGGCCCATAGGCCGCACGTCCAGCCCCAGAAAGA
>JAMDCE010000554.1:0-503 GCA_023489135.1 Chloroflexota bacterium | reverse complement strand
CCCCGGGTTTAGGCCCTCTCCGCGCAGTAATTCCCCGATCATCTGGTTCACGGCCTCGATCAGGAGGCCGGTCAATTCAGTCCGGCTCTCGGGAGAGTTAGAGGCGTGGGTTATTCGGGAGATGACATCGGCCCCGTAATTAGCCTGAGGATTTAGCCTGGTAACGATGTTAAGCACAGCCCTGGCCCGAAGGTCCAGAAGGGCCAGGGAGACGGTGGTGGTTCCGATGTCCAGGGCCAGGCCAAAACGAGTCGAGGCGGGGTGGATTTGAAGGTCACAGAGTTCCGCCCCCTGGAGAAAGCAACTCAGGGTCGCCCCCTCTTTGAACGAGTCGGCGTCGAGGACCCACAAGGCCTTCAACCGAGCCCGATCCATCCCTATCCCACGCTGGCTAAGCTCATCCTTCAGGATTTCCAGGTAGGAGCGGCCGTGCTTGGTGGCTCCCTGGGGAAGTTGGATCACAACCTCCTTGATCACCGGCTCTGCATCGGCGGCCAGACGAG
>JAMDCE010000273.1 GCA_023489135.1 Chloroflexota bacterium | reverse complement strand
GCCCGATCCTTGCCTCATCGAAGTCCGCGTTGTAAACCTCAGTCGCACCACGACGTGCCGCAGCCATTGCCCCTTCATTCACCAGATTGGCGAGGTCCGCCCCCGAGAATCCTGGAGTGCGTCGAGCCAACGCGGCCAGATCCGCGTCCGGTCCGAGTCGGACGTGACGGGTGTGGATCTTGAGGATCGCTTCGCGCCCGCGGCGATCGGGGAGTCCCACCGTTACCTGCCGGTCAAATCGCCCCGGACGGAGAAGCGCCGGGTCCAGCACATCCGGCCGGTTGGTAGCCGCGAGCACGATGAGGCTGGTCTTGTCGTCGAATCCATCCATTTCGACCAGCAGTTGATTGAGGGTTTGTTCGCGCTCGTCGTTGCCCCCACCCAGTCCCGCTCCCCTTTGGCGACCTACCGCATCTATCTCGTCCACAAAAACGATAGCTGGAGCCTGGAGCTTCGCCTTGGTGAACAGATCGCGAACACGACTGGCCCCAACGCCGACAAACATCTCCACAAACTCTGACCCCGATATGCTGAAGAACGGAACCCCGGCCTCCCCGGCCACCGCTCGGGCAAGGAGGGTCTTTCCTGTCCCCGGTGGCCCAATAAGGAGTATGCCACGGGGCAGGCGTGCGCCGATTGCGTGATAACGTTCAGGTCGCTTCAGGAAGTCGACGACCTCCAGGAGTTCCTCCTTGGCCTCTTCCTCCCCCGCCACATCGGCAAAACTGACGCCCGGGCTCTCCTGGTTGTACACACGCGCCTTGCTACCTCCGAAACCAAAAAGCGACTGCTGCCCACGCTGGGCCTGGCGTCCCATCATAATCATCAGTCCGACTAGAAGCAGCATCGGCAGAAGGCTGATGGCTAATTCGAGTAGCCCGGACCCACCGCTGGTGTCTTTGGCAGATACCGTTACTCCGTGCTCCTCCATAAGGGGGAGAAGGCGGTCATCGCCTTGCGAGGGGATGACGGTGTCAAATCTACTGTAGGTCGTCGGCGTCGTCCCCGTTGCCTTTGTCGCAGGAGTTGCGGTGCTCTCGCTTGCGGGTGGCACGGCCTTAGACTCTGGCAACCCTGTGATGGCCGTGACGAAGGTCCCTACAATGCTCTGGCCCTTCATGGTCACGCTGGCGACATTCCCCGAACGGACTTCATCGAGGAATGCCGTGTAGGAGAGAGTCATAGCGGGGGGCTCCTTTGGAACCAGCAGCGTGTAGGCATTCCACGCCAAGACGATGAACATTAGCAACCACCACACCCACGGGGGTATAACGGGACGGGTAGGAGGAGCTGTGTGCGGATCCTTGGCGTTGGGTTGGCTGGGACGGTCGGATAACTTGGGTGGTGTGCTCACTCGTCAGTTTCTCCTCAATATCCTTCGCTCAGGCGAAGCACTTCTGATGCTTCGATTATACCATCTCTCCCCCTCTCCCGCGCGGCCTACACTCCACCGCCTCGGCAATGCGGGCGGCGCCGATCATTTCAAGGGCCAAGGCTCCACTGGGGGAATTCCGAAGATATTTCCGCGACTGCTAATTCACAGGTCGTGCCAAGCCAATATCGCGGATTCGATGCTCATCATCTGGCGCGTGCGAAAAGATGGCTCACGCTTCTGGGCTGACGCTGTCATCACTTCCCTCCGAGATGAGGCGGGAAACCTGCGCGGCTTTGCAGAGGTAACGCGTGACATTACCGAGCGCAGGGGGGTGGAAGAAGAGCACAAGTTGCTGATGGCCGAGGAGCAGCGCTGGGCAGCAGAACTGGATGCCACCATTACCTCGATTGAAGATGGGGTTCTTATCTACAATCCGTCGGGAGAGATAACCAGAGCAAATCCTGCCATCAAGAGAATGCTGGGCTACCTACCGAAAGACTTCGAGCGCCCGCTGATAGAGCGATCGGCCTTGCTTCGTCCTGAGAAGCGCGATGGCAAGCCGTTTCCGACAGCGGAGGACCCGACTCTGCGTGCTCTGCGCGGCGAGAAGGTATCTGGCGTCATAGCTGCTATTCATCCGTCTCCTGACAGAACCGTATGGGTTTCCATTAGTGCCGCGCCAATTCGGGCTTCCGACGGCACCCTATTAGGAGCCGTATCCATTTTCACCGACATTACCAAACAGCAGAATCTGCAGGGATGGCTTCAAGATATCATCCGTACCGTCTCTCACGACTTGAGGAACCCTTTAGGGATCATCTTGGGCCAGGCTCAGTTGGCCCAGCGAAATGCCGAGCGGGCGGATATTGTGCGCGAAAGTACCGATGCGGTGATAACCAGCGCCAGGCGAATGAACGCGATGATTGAGGACCTGGTCGACTCCTTGCGCCTGGAATCCGGCCAGTTGCACATCGAGAAGCGGCCGGTGGACTTGAAAGCCTTTGTATCCAATCTACTGGATCGAGCCAGGGAGTCGATGGACGTCGGGCGCATAAAGGTGTATATACCGGAAGACTTACCGCAAGTGTCGGCTGATCCGGACCGTCTGGAACGTATTATGGTGAACTTGATCAGCAACGCGCTGAAATACTCTGCGCCCGAAACTGAAGTTTTAATCAGAGCGGAGAAGACAAATCAGAAAGTGACGGTCTCGGTGACCGATCGTGGCCTGGGGATAGCCCCGGAGGATCTCCCGCATATCTTCGTGCGATTCTATCAACCCAAGGCAGGTCGAAGGGCTGGGGGGCTGGGTCTGGGGCTATATATCACCAAGATGCTGGTCGAGGCCCAAGGCGGACGAATTTGGGTCGAGAGTGAGTTGGGTAAGGGAAGCGCTTTCTACTTTACCCTGCCACTCGCGTGATCCTGAGCCTGGAGCTCACCGATTCCTCAACATCGCTCGTTGAAGCGCGGGGCCTTGTTGAACGTATGGCATAATAATTGCACGATGCTCGACCTGAGCGATGTTGAACAGCAAGCGTCGATGCCAAATCTCTCGATCTCCGAGAACGAGGGATTTCAGGCTGCGGAGGGTGGCAAACGATGACGCGGGAAGAACTGACGGAGTTGCTTGACGACAACGGTTACGAGATCTCCGACGAGCAGCGTCTGCCAGATGGCACAGGGTTTCGGCTGGCGTCCGGCCAGATCATAAGTCTGCTCGACGACGGGAGCTGGAACGTCGAGGGCAGCGATCCTGCTCCAGTCGAGGCCCTGTTGCGGGAGTACCAGACCGGCACTCAGTAGAGTGGTGCTAATCCTGCGCTCTGCGGGTGGCGAATGTCGGAGACACGGAATCCGATCGGCTAAATCTTAAGCCCGCTAGTCATGGTCAGAAGAGCGATGGCCAGCAGGAGCACGGCTATCGGCAGAAAGGGAATGTTCGCGGGAATTACCGGGAATAGATCAAGAAGAGTCAGTATAAGTGCCACGACCACTAAGATTGTGACGAGCGACATAGATAACCTCCTAAGAATGTCGACACGGATTACTTCGAGTGTTCTAGCCTGAGTCAGTCAGGCTATATACTTACACCGCACTAACTGTGCCACTTGGCCTAGCTCGCACATGGCACGCATGGTGCAGAGTATCACTTGTTGGATCGTTTTCACTCCCAGGGCCAGTAGCTCCTGGCAAGAGTCGTTTGATTTTTTGGTCTGGCAAGGAGGTAACACTAGGCAATGGAAAGAGTCAGCTTCCCCAACATCAACTGGGTCAATCTTGTCGCTGGCATCTGGCTGATTATCTCTCCTTTCATCCTCCAATATACGGGCGTCGCTCCCGCCGTCTGGAATAACCTCGCGGTTGGCATTCTTCTGATCCTTGTCGCAGCCTACATACTGTTCACCTGTGTTAAGGCAGAATGGGCCGGTTGGGCAATGGCCGTACTCGGGATCTGGGAGATTATGTCGCCTTTCGTACTTGGTTACGTAGGTGAAAAGCCTGCGCTATGGAACAACATAATACTCGGCATCATCATCATCGTAGTCGGTGCGTGGAGTGCTCGATCCTCACGGCCTCAGACGGGGGACTCTCGCTGAGTGATCTCGACGGAAGACATGGGTGCCATTCACTTGTTAAAAAGGTGAAAGTCGAGTAGGATAACCACGACCCGCGCCCCGTGTGGGCGAATTACTTAGGAACCGGCACTTCTGTTGCTCCAGGCTGATCAGGACAAACCAAGAGGAGGGTGCGATGTCCTCGATTCACTCTAATCCCTATCGCAAGCCGAGCGAGATTCGGCATACCGTGAACCGCCTACACAAAGGGGTTTCCCCTTTGGTCCATCCCCAGCAGGTTCTGGAGGATCTTAGGCGAGAGCGAGCAGTGGTTGGCCGCTTTAACGGCTGGCTCGCCGACCACATCGTCGGCCTTGCAGGCACGATGGGCTTCTTCTACTTTCTCTGCCTGGTGATGGGCGTCTGGGCCTACTGGCAGACTTCCGTCCTCGGCAACAAGGGATTTGATCCCTTCCCTTATGCCTTCTTGTTCTTCGCGCTGGGTGGCATCATGCAGTCGCTATTCGTCCCAACCATGCTGACTGCCAGCAACCGAGCTACCTTGCGTGACCGAATTAAGGACGAGGCTGATCACCGAGCTTGGGGCCATCTTTACGACGTGAACGATGAGCAGTTGAAGATTCTACGTCAGCTGGCGGCGCGTCTCCAAGAAGAGGAGATGGAAAGGCCCATTGTTGGCGAGACTACGTCCTAGCTTGTGACGGCGCTGCCGCAATATCTTCAACAAAGGTAACGTTAAGGGTATAATGGCGGCATGAACGACGCTAGCCTCTCCGCCGCGAACCCGTTGGGGCAGACCCCGCTCCTGGCCGTGAAACTTCGCCAGCCACAGGTGCGGGCCAGCCTCGTGTCCCGAGCACGCCTGACCGAGCGGCTAAACGATGGGCTCAACCGGGCGCTCACCCTTATCTCAGCACCGGTTGGATTCGGCAAGACCACGCTGCTGGGTGAGTGGCTTGCTGGGGCAGCGCGGGCTATCCCAGCCGCCTGGCTTTCCCTCGACGAGGACGACAACGACCCGGTGCGCTTCGTCACCTACGTCGTCGCGGCCCTAAACGGGGTGCAGGAGAGCGTGGGCTCGGCTGCCCTGACCATGCTGCGGTCCCCACAGCCCCCACCGACCAACGTAGTGTTGACCTCGCTCCTGAACGACCTTGGCAGCGTGTCCGGCGACCTGATCCTCGTCCTGGACGACTATCACGAGATCGGCGCGCCGGAGGTTCACGATGCCGTCGCCTTCTTCCTCGGCAACCTGCCCCCGCGGATGCACCTGGCCATCACCACGCGCTCCGACCCGCCGTTGCCCCTCAGTCGCCTGCGAGCGCGCAATCAGCTCGTCGAGATCCGCGGCCCCGAACTCCTTTTCACTCTTGAAGAAGCTGAGACGTTCCTGAACCGAGTGATGGACCTGGGCCTAAGCACGGGGGACGTGGCGGCCCTCCAATCCAGCACCGAGGGCTGGATCGTCGGGCTGCAGTTAATCGCCGTATCCCTCCAGGGACGCCGAGACGTGGCGAGCCTGGTCGCCACCGTGACCGGCGCCCATCGGTACATCGTGGACTACCTCGTCGACGAGGTCTTGAGCCGCCAACCCGAGGAAGTCCGGCTCTTCCTCCTGCGGACATCTATCCTGCGCGAGCTTGCCGGTCCGCTCTGCAACGCGGTAACCGGGCGCAATGACAGCGCAGCGGTCCTGGTGCAGATGGAACGCGACAACTTGCTCGTGACGCCGCTGGATGAGGAGCGGCGCTGGTATCGCTACCACCACCTGTTCGCGGAGTGCCTGCGTGGTCGTCTGGAAGCGGAGGAGCCTGGCAGCGTCCCGGAGTTGCACCGCCGGGCCAGCCAATGGTACGAGCAGCAGGGGCTGGTGGACGAGGCGATCGGCCACGCCCTGTCGGCCCAGGACTTCGAAGCGGCGGCGCGGCTGGTCGAGGAGCACGCGCCCCGCCTGCTTGGACAGGGCCGAATCGTCGAATTGCTGAACTTGGCAAACCGATTGCCCGAGGCGCTGGTGCACGCCAGGCCCCGCCTGTGTGTCCTCGTGGGCCAGTCCCTGGCGCTGGGCGGGCAGCTGGAAGCATCCGAATCCTACCTGCAGAGCGCCGAGGGCGCGCTTACGGGCGTGCCGCAACCGGATTCCCAGGTCCTGCAGGGGCAGATCGCCGCCGCCCGCGCGAGCATCGCCACCCAGCGGGCCGACGCCCAGCGCACCATCGAGTACGCCAGGCATGCCCTCTCGCACCTGCCCCATAGTGAGCCGTTCATGCGGAGCCTCGCCGCGTTCAACCTGGGGGATGCCCACCTTCTGACCGGCGAAGTGGTTCCGGCAAGCGCTGCTTTCACCCAAGCGGTTGATCTCAGCCTGGCCACCGGGAGCCTGCACATGGTCACGTTATCCTCGGCCTACCTGGCTCGGACCCAGCTACTGCGCGGGCGCCTCCGAGATGCAGAGCGAGTCTGCCAGCGGGCGCTGAGCCTCGTCGCGGAGCTATCTGAGGCTCCCGCACGGATGGTCCCGACGGTGGGCATGCTGTACGCCTACCTGGGCCACCTG
>JAMDCE010000523.1 GCA_023489135.1 Chloroflexota bacterium | reverse complement strand
GAAAGGCTCGACCCATATGACACACAGCGTCACGCTGATCCCAGGGGACGGCATCGGCCCGGAGGTGGTCGAGGCTACCCGGCGGGTGCTCGAGGCCACCGGTGTTTCCTTCGAATGGGACGTCCAGGAAGCCGGACTGGGCGTGATGGAGCGACACGGTACTCCCCTTCCCGACCACGTCCTGGACTCCATTCGGAAAAACAAGGTGGCCCTGAAAGGCCCCATCACTACCCCTGTCGGCAAAGGAATGCGCAGTGTCAACGTGGCCCTGCGCAAGGCTCTCGATCTCTACGCCTGCGTGAGACCCTGCAAGAGCTATCCCGGCTCCAGGGCCGTCTACCAGGGAATCGATCTTCTCATCGTGAGAGAGAACACGGAGGATCTCTACGCCGGAATTGAGTTCCAGAAGGATAGTCCGGAGGCGCGGCAGCTTATCGAGACCATCCAGCGGATAAGCGGGCAGAAGGTCAAAGCCGATTCAGGCATTAGCATCAAGCCAATCTCCACGTCAGCCTCTTCACGTATTGTCCACTTCGCCTTCCGCTACGCCCAGACCTTCGGCCGGCGCAAGGTGACAGCCGTCCACAAAGCCAATATTATGAAGTTCTCTGACGGCCTATTTCTCTCAACAGCGGCGGAGGTAGCTTCGCAGTACCCAGATATCTCGTTTGAAGACCGCATCGTCGACAACATGTGTATGCAGTTGGTTCAAAAGCCCCAACTCTACGATGTCCTGGTCCTGCCGAATCTATACGGCGATATTGTGTCTGACCTGGGAGCCGGGCTGATCGGCGGTCTCGGTCTGGCGCCAGGGGCGAACATTGGCGACGACACCGCCGTCTTCGAAGCCACCCACGGGAGCGCGCCGCGATACGCCGGGTTGAACAAAGCCAACCCTATGGCCCTCATGTTGAGTGGGATGCTGATGCTTCGCCACATCAACGAGAGCGCCGCGGCTGACCGGCTGGAATCAGCCATCGCCCGGGTGATTTCCGAGGGCAGGGCGGTGTCTTACGATATGAAAGCCTCTCCCGAAGATCCGACGGCCGCCAGCACGGCGCAGGTGGCCGACGCGGTGATCGAAGAAATAAACAATCAAGGAGGAAATGCCTGATGCCGGTTCACGATGTCGTGATTGTCGGTGCAGGACTGGCCGGGATGCGAGCCGCGATGGAAGCGGCCAAGACCCAAGACGTGGCCATCGTCTCTAAAGTGCACCCCGTACGCAGCCATTCGGGCGCCGCTCAGGGCGGCATCAACGGCGCTTTGGGGGAAGATGACTCCTGGGAAAACCACGCTTTCGACACGGTCAAGGGAAGCGACTACCTGGGCGATCAAGACGCCATCGAGACCATGTGTCATGACGCGCCGGGGGACATCATCGAACTGGAGCATATGGGCGTGATCTTCAGCCGAACCGATAAAGGTCGCATCGCTCAACGGCCCTTTGGTGGAGCCGGATTCCCGCGCACCGCCTACGCCGCCGACCTCACGGGCCTGGTGATTCTCCACGAGCTCTGGCACCAGATCCTGAAGCGGCGGGTGAAAGTCTACGAAGAATGGTATGCCAGCTCGCTCCTGGTGGATGAGGGCGTCTGCCAAGGAATCGTTGCCATGGACCTGCGCACGGGGAACGTGCAGGATTTCCGCGCCAAGGCCGTAATTCTGGCGACGGGCGGGGCCGGGAGGGTCTACCACCACACTTCCAACGCCCTGATCAACACCGGGGATGGTCTGGGCATGGCCTACCGGGCCGGGGCACCACTGATGGATATGGAATTCGTCCAGTTCCATCCGACCCAGCTAAAGAAAAACGGAGTCCTTATCTCGGAAGCCGCCCGTGGCGAGGGAGGCTACCTGGTCAATGCTCTGGGCGAGCGATTCATGGCCAAGTACGCTCCCAACAAGATGGAGTTGGCCAGCCGTGACGTGGTTTCAAGAGCGGAACAAACCGAGATAAGTGAGGGTCGCGGGATCGAAGGCTGCGTTCACCTGGATTTGAGGCATTTAGGGGCGGCCAAGATCCTGGAACGATTACCGCAAATTCGAGATCTAGCCATAGACATCGCCGGAGTAGATCCTATCGACGCGCCCATTCCGGTCAAGCCAGGTATGCACTACACCATGGGGGGCATTAAGACGGATAGCTGGGGCGCGACGCCGCTCGAAGGACTTTACGCCGCCGGAGAATGCGCCTGCGTCAGCGTTCACGGCGCGAACAGGCTAGGGGGAAACTCGTTGCTCGAAACAGTGGTTTTCGGCCGGCGGTCTGGCATTGCGGCGGCGCAGTACGCCAAAGAGACCTCTTTGAAAGAACCGTCAGCCGCAACCATACAGCAGGAGAAGCAACGGCTGGAGCACGTTCTTCGGAAGGAGGGAAGCGAAACCGTCGGCGCCCTCCGCACGGAGATGGCTAAGACGATGTCCGAAAAGGTAGCCGTGTACCGGGTCGAGAGCGAGCTGATGGAAGCTTTGGAGAAGATAAGGGAACTAAAGGAGCGCTACAAGAACGTAGCCATCCAGGATAAGGGCTCCATCTTCAATACCGATCTCACGAGCGCTATGGAACTCGGTCATATGATCAATCTCGCCGAGGCCATCGTAACTGGCGCCATCGCTCGCCAGGAGAGCCGCGGCTCTCACGCTCGCACAGATTTCCCCGCTAGGGACGATCAGAACTGGCTGAAGCATACTCTGGCCTCCTGTACGCCCGAAGGGCCGCGCTTGAGTTTCAGCGACGTCACCATCACTCGATGGCAGCCAGCCGAGAGGAGTTATTAGCGATGAAAGCGACTTTCACGATCCAGAGATACGACCCGGCTGTCGACAGCGGCTCGCGCTGGCAGACCATCCAAATCGATCTGGACGAGGGGACCACCGTGCTGGAAGCTCTGGAGCAGATCAAAGCGGAGAAGGATGGCACCTTGACCTTCCGCCGCGCCTGCCGTAGCGCCATTTGTGGCTCCTGCGCCATGCACATCAACGGTAGGGCGGCGCTCGCCTGCAAGACCCAGGTCTCCGGGGAGTTGTCTCGATTTGGCGAGGTGAGACTTCAACCGCTAGCCACGTTCAAAGTGATCAAGGATCTGGTGGTAGATATGGAGCCTTTCTGGCAGAAGGTTGTATCGATCAAACCATGGCTCATCACCGATCCCAAGAAACCCGAACCGGAGAGGGAGAACCTGGTCCACAAAAAGAATATGGCGAAATTGGAGCAGGTTGCCAGTTGCATTCTGTGCTCCATCTGCTACGCCGAGTGCCCTATGGAGGCGGAGGATCGGGATTATCTCGGCCCCGCGCCCCTCATTCGGGCTTACCGGTTCATCAAAGACCCTCGAGACGACGGCGCAGGACAAAGAATGTCCATCGTGGGCGATGAGAAGGGGGTTTGGCGCTGCCGCACCGTCTTCAACTGCGGGGAGCGCTGCCCCAAGAGTATTGACATTACCGAGATGATTCAGGAGTTGAAGCGAAGGGCCATTCTGCGCAAGCTAGGAATCGGGCGCTCGGCAGGCAAAGAGGAGGACAAGTGGTATCCGTCGGCGACGCCCTGATTGCAGGTCCTTCGCCAGATGATTCTACTTTGGCCTCGAAACAACTCCAGCCTAGGTGGGAGGTTGCGTAACACGCAATGACGAATCCTTTCGATCCAGCCTATTTTCTCGCCACGCCCAAGGGCGCCTTGGGCCTTTTCGCCACCGTTTTCCTTATAATCTGCGTCGCCGGCTTCCTGGTTAGTTCGGTCTTCCTGGCTATGGCCCGGAGGCGCTTCGGCGGCAACGCCTTTACGGCGGTCGTGATCGAGCTGTTCTCTCTGGCCGGCATGGCCCTTTTCAGCGTATCCCTGATCCTCTTCCTGGCTCGCTTCACCGGGGCGCCAGGTTTCGGGAGCCGTCTGGCCCTGGACATCGCGGGGTTGCTCGACTTTGCCTTTCTCGTCTTCGCGGCCGGCTTCTTCTTCCTGAAGTACGGGAAGTTGAAGGCTGAATACGACCGTAAAGAGGTCAAGCGGCGCTACACGCCCGGCCGAGCCCCGACGTCGGTCGTACGTTCGGCCGCGGTCGGCCCGGCGCCAGTGAAACGGGATGACCGGAGGAAGCGAAAAAAGAAGCGATAGGGGCCTAATCACAGAGAAAATAGGGTGCAGCCAGGCTGCGCCCTCATTCTATTCATGCCGAAACGAGACTAATCCCTAGAACAGAATGTTCAGCATGGCTATCCACAATACGATCTGAACCAGACCGCTGGCGCCAAGAAGCAAATATCCCCCCATCCGGTCCCACTCGTGGGCGACGAAGGCCACAACGGTGTTGACAAGGAGAGCGATCAGCCCGATAAAGGGTATCTTGAACATCTCGATGGATTGCCCGATCAAATCCACCTGTCCGAGAGCGTTGAAGTGCGTCGGCAAACGGGAAGGCAGACCAGGATAGCGCTGCGACAGGAAAGCGAACATCGCTAGATTCAGAATGGTGGCGGAGGCCACCAATAGATGGGCCCCTCGATCGCTCCAGAGAGGGAAAGAAAGAAGCCTCGATCGGTCCGTCATCTGGCGCTGAAAAGAGGTTATACCCAGATTCCGACGAAGCTCCAGTTCTTTTAGAAATCGCTCCGGGTCGCGGGGCGAGATGCCGTAAATGAGCGTCGGGGTGCAGATGAAGAGTTGCCTGGACAAGGAGACGGTGGAATAGACCACCAACTCCCCCCGCTCCCCTAGATTCTCGTGGCCGACGTGGTAGCCGGGCCAGTTGATTCCTCGAATCCTGATCTTCGAGTCGATCCCGCTTCCTGAAACGATTTTGTCGACGCTCTCCATGGGGATGTACTGCCGCTCCCCGGCCCAAGAGATAACGAGACCATTTCGATCTAAGAAGTACCGGAGATTGAAATAGCCGACGGTCAGGTAGGCAAAAAGACCAATCAGGGCCAGCGCCACCAGAATCCCCAAACCAACGAGGAAAAGGACCAAGTCAATCCGGGGGGCCGAGAGCATCTGCCAGACTAGCCGGCCGGCCCCGGCTGCCAGGACGACGAGGATCGCCAGGCCAACGTAGCCGCCCGGCGACGGAGTAGGACGCCATTCGCTCATGATTTGTTGCCTTGGTATGAAGAGCTAGGGGTGAGGGGTTATGGGTTAGGGGTTAGCAGTTCGGCTGAACTTTCACCCCCATAACCGTTATCCCTTAACCCCTAACCTCTAATAAACCGGAGTGCACCACTTGCGGTACTTCTCAACCTTGCCGCGCACGATGTCGAAGTAGAGCTTTTGAAGTTGGCGGGTGATGGGCCCAACCTCGCCGGACCCGACTTTGCGCCTATCAATTTCGCCAATGGCCGAAACCTGCGCCCCGGTGCCACAGAGGAAGCACTCGTCGGCCACGTAGAGCTCGGTTCGGTCGATCTGTCGCTCGCCGGCCTCGACACCCAGTTCCTCCCGGGCCAGCTCCATACTTGTGTTTCGAGTTATACCCTCCAGAATATTCTCGGTGACGGGAGGAGTGATGAGCCTGCCTTTGCGGACGACGAACAGATTCTCCGCGCTTCCCTCAGAAACGTGCCCATCAGAGGTGAGCACGATGGCCTCGTCGTAGCCATCCAGCGCGGCTTCGGTCTTAGACAGAGCGGAGTTCGCATAGGCCCCGGTCACCTTCGATCGAGCCGGGATCATGTTATCGTCCAAGCGCCGCCAAGAAGAGACGCGAGCGCGGATGGCTTTCTCAATGTCGATGTATACCCCCAGCGGGGCGGTGTAAATCAGGAAATCGTCCTCCAGGTCGTGAAGCCTCACGCCAACATAGGTGGACGACTTGTAGGCTAGAGGTCGGATGTAGGTGTCTTCGCGGGAACGGCCCTTTTGCGTGACCTCCACGGCCAGGCGGCACATCTCATCCACGCTGAGCCTAAGATCAATGCGCATAATCCTGGCCGAATCAACCAGTCGCTCGAAATGCTCGCGCAGGCGGAAAATATAGAGCTGCTCCTGCTCCTCGTTCCAGTAGGCCCGGATGCCTTCGAAAACGGCTGTCCCGTAGTTGAAGGCGTGCGTGACTACGCTTATCTTAGCCTCTTCCAGGGGCACGATCTTGCCCTGGAAATAGGCGTATCTCGTCTGGCTCATTCAGACTTCTCCTCCGGGGCAACATTTGCGCGCCATTATAGCACGGAGGCGTGAGAAATCAAGTTCGAGCTTCTTCTGAAACGTTACTCGCATTCAATAGACTCCGGCGTTTCCCAGCGGGTCAACCCGGGGCGGCTTATTTGATAACATTGCTCCACTTGAGGGGATGGGCGATTTCGCCCGAGGCGAAATCGCCCATCCCCTCTTGACAAAAAGGAGGCAAGGGAGACTACTCCCCGACACCCTCGTAGCTCATCGCCTTTCCATCCGTCGAAATCTGGTTCACAATGGCTACCAAGGGCTGACTCGAACTTATTATCGCCCCTCCCCAGTATCCTCTCGGAAAATTCCCGGATCCCTGATAGACTCCCCAGTAACCGCTTGCGCCCATTACTTTGCTTTCACTTCCCGCTAGCTTCGCTGCC
>JAMDCE010000366.1 GCA_023489135.1 Chloroflexota bacterium | reverse complement strand
TCACTCGACTTCTACGACGAGGCCATGTTTCAAGGCAAATATAGCCGCTTGAGTGCGGTCGGCCACGTCAATCTTGCCAAACAAGACCGTCAACTTGTTCTTAACCGTGCTGTTGGCCAGGCCCATCCTTTTGGCGATCTCTTTGTTAGAGGCCCCGCTCGCCAGAAGACGAAGGATACCTAATTCTGTCTCCGTAAGGCCGGCCAGACCGTCCTGGGTTCCCGACTCTGCCGCCATTCGGCGGAATTCGGCCAGGACCTTCGTCATCATCATTGGATCGACCAGCGAGGCCCCTCTAGCCACCGCCCTGATTGCCGCCAGGACCTCGGCGGCCCTTGTATTCTTCAGGAGATATCCGCGGGCGCCCGACTGCACGGCGCGCACGGCGTGCCCATCCTCGGTATGCATCGTCAGCACGATAATACCGGTTTGCGGCCGCTTTCGTACGATCTCTCTCGTCGCCGCAATGCCGTCGGCCACCGGCATGTTTATGTCCATCAGAACCACGTCCGGCTCCAACTCATCGACCAGCTTGACCACTTCCAGTCCGTCGCAGGCCTCGCCTACCACCCGAATGTCCGATTCTATTTCCAGAAGCTTCTTCAATCCCTCGCGCACAAGCTGGTGGTCGTCGGCCAGTAGCACCTTTATGGGCATGTTCCCTCCCGATGAGCCGCCTCCACACTGGGTGTGGCTGTAGACTGCTTGTTCTTCCATAGCTGGAGATTGTTCGTCGAGCGTTGTCATATTAGCACAACTTTCGCAGCACCTCAATAGTACGGTTGCTGTCAAAGGTCCCAGCAAATCGGTCAAAGAAGCAGCGAAGCATTCGCGGACAGGTCGGAGGTCATCCCTCGAAGTTGCTCGGCGAATGCTTCGTTATTGGATTCTCAGCGGCGGGCCCCGCCGGCCGCCTGAGGAGGCCGTGCGCTCAACTACCTCTTGAGATTGACCAGGTCCTGCAGCATTTCGTCAGAGGCTGTGATCACGCGAGCATTGGCCTGAAAACCTCTCTCCGCCATAATCATGTTGGTGAACTGCAAGGCCAGATCGACGTTTGACATCTCGAGATAACCCGAGCTGACCATTCCTCTTCCGCCCGAGCCAGGGGTCCCGACAGCCGGATTACCGGAGTTGGCCGAGACTTCGAAGAGATTCTTGCCCGATTTCAGGAGACCGGTAGCGTTGTCGAACTTCGCCAGGGCGATCTGCCCGATCATCTTGCTGAGACCATTGGTGTAAACTCCTACCACTTCGCCCGTCTGGTCGACAGAGAAGCTCACCAGGGAGCCCGCCGGCGCGCCATCGGTGGTGGCGTGAGCCTCGCCATTGCCCGATAGTTGGGTAAGGTTGCTGAGGTCAAGGGTCACCGCCTCCGGGCTGCTTGCGCCATTAGTCAAAGTGAGCGAAATCGTCCCCGCTGGCCGCGTGCCGGTATAAGCTCCGGTGGCACCAAAAGTGAAGGCCGTGGCCGTAGCGGGAGCCACCGTCACTCCCGCCTCGGAAGTGGTAGCCAGCCAGTCCCAGGTGTTGAGACCGGTCTTCGTGAAGGTGAGCTTGACAGTGTGGAGCGACCCCAACGAATCATACACGCCCACGTTTGTCTCTATGGTCGGAGGCGCGGCCGTGAACGAGTAGGTGTTGCCCACGGCATTGGTAGTGTTGGTGGCGATGTCAATGCTCAGGCCATTGCCGATGGCGGTTGGGGGAACTCCGACGGCGATCGGCGCACCATAAGTTGTGCCGCCATCGGTGCTTACTTCGATGCTGGTCACCGCTCCACCGGCGCCAACAGCGGCGATGCGCACGGAGTAGCTCAAGTTGGTCGTTCCCGTGTACACGCCACTCAGCGACCCCACTCCACCGGCGGTGTTACTCTGCGTAATCGTTCCGTAACCGTTCAACCCCGCGTCCAGATTTCCACGCACGGCAATCTCTGTGGAAGGTTGGCCAGACATCGCTTCTCCAAAGGGGATCTTTATTCCGGCCAGCGGCTGGGCCGTGTCGATCGCGCCGGTAGCGTCGGGCAGCCAGCCCTGCACCTTCATGCCCGTCGCCGGATTGACCAGGGTCCCATCGATGGCCACATCGAATGAGCCATCTCTGGAATAGAAGTCCCTGGTTCCGTCGTTCAAGATGAAAAAGCCATCCCCTTGAATCGCCAGGTCAGTGAACTTACCCGTCGACTGGAAGTTTCCCTGCGTCTGGATGGTATCTGCGCCGCTGACCTGCATCCCGAGGCCGACCTGCATAGGATTGATTCCTCCTTGTCCCTCCTGGGGCGAGCTGGCGTTGCGGCCCAGTTGACTCAGAATATCGGAGAACAAAACGCGGCTCGCCTTGAATCCAGTTGTATTCACATTGGCGATGTTGTTTCCGATGACATCGAGGAAAGTCTGATGGTTGCGTAAGCCCGAAACGGCGGCTAACATCGAGCGGATCATATCTGTCTCCTTTCGTGGTGCGGTATTGCTAATTTCCCTCTACGCTGGAACCCCTGGCGAAACCTAGGCGGAGGTTATCCGCTGAACGTCAGCCATCGCTACTTCCTGGTCGCCCACAACCAGCATCGGTTTGCCCTCTTCGACGCTCACCTCCTTAACAACACCCTTCACCGCCTTACCTCCAGATGTTTGGGCCTCGATGGTCTTTCCGATCAGGGTGCTTGCCTGGCTGACTCCTTCAAAGATTAGTAGCTCCGTCAGATTCGCATTCATATTGCTCATCTGTTCCACTGTGTTCAATTGCGCCACTTGAGCGATGAATTCCTTGTCTTCCATCGGCCTCATGGGGTCCTGGTTGCGAAGTTGCGCTACCAGCAATTTCAAGAAGTCGTTCTTGCTCACTCCCCCGAATAACGAGTTCGCGCTACCGCCTTCGACAATGGTTGGGCTGGTGGTCGAGGCACCAGTGGTACCTGCCAAATTCGTAATGCCGTTTTGTGTGGACATGATGTTCATATTGCCTCCTAAATACGGTAATCCACCAGCGAGTTCTGCGTCCTCGCAGCCGGACTCTCACTTGCCTCTACCTCAGCATCCTCACTCCAGGGATAGGACGTTGTTGCCTGAGAAGAGCTCAATCCCTGCCGTGGTGCGCCATCCGCAGATGAGTGAAAACCAGAAAAGCCCGGGCCGGCGGCCAGGTCAAACCTGTCCACCGTCAACCCCTGACTCTCAAACGCCGTCCTAAGCTGGGGGAGGGAAGCCTGAATAATATCCCGGGTGCCATTTGCCTCGGCGGCCAGCCTAACCTGCAAGCCGTCTGAACTGAAAGAGACGTGGACTCTAACCTTTCCCAGCTCCGGCGGGTCGAGCTGAAGGCTCAAAGCGGCGCGGCCGCGCCCCAGCATCAGGTTCGCTCGCCTAGCAATCTGATCGGCGATCGAAGCGCTTAGCTGCTGCGACGTGGTGATTCGCGCCCGAGTAGGCGGCCCTACCGGACCGGAGAGCCCAGTTGGATTCTCTGGAGCCTGAATCAAAGAAATAGCCTCAGACCCGGGCAGGTTGGTCGGAGCGATCTGATCGCCGGCCGCTGGATCGGCCTGTTCGCGGGAGTCTGCCAGCGATCCTTCCCGCGATGGCCTCGATCTCTGGACCTGGGCCAAGGCGGGCTGGCTGATTTGCGTAGCATCTTGATGATTTGCTTCTACAACCTGCACCTCAAATGGTGCTGCATGTCCCACCGGGGCCTCGATCTTCGTTTGAGAACCGGGCGTCACACTCTTTGCCTCGTTCGCCTGTGTCGAAACAGGGGCAATCTTCAGATCTTGCTGAGTTCCAGACTCAGTCTTCCCATTATCGACCAATTCGCCCTCTGCAGGAATCACTAGGTTCGCTGCCACCTTACCGTCTTTGACTCGAACGTCGACCGGCTCAGCAGTTGCAACGTCGCCGGAAGCAGCGATCTTAATTGGGTTCTCACCTTCCACTTTCTGTTGGCTGGTCAGAGGTGCCTGGGGCAGACTCAATTCGCCCGACGTCTCACGGAGGCTTGTCATCCCTTCCGGCAAGGGCAGTTTAGCCCCGTCATCCAACCGCAGGTCCTGGCGTGCCGGAGCCTGTTCCAAGATAGGCCAGTTTTCGCCAGGTGCGAGGGCCAACAATTGTTCGGTCAGCCCTCCCATCTTAACGCCTTGGCTGCCACCGTTAGTCGTTCCGCCGCTCTTGTCTACAGAAGATTCATCAGCACTTTTCACCGGCCAGGGCTGAAGATGCAAAGCCGCCGCCGACAGCAGGGTCATGACCATCCCCAACGCCGCGGGCTCATCGGATCGAATCCATTTCTCCGCGGAAAGCACCGCGCCCGGGTTGACTCTCTCTCCTTCCTTCGGCGACATCAGTAGAGCGATGATCATTTCCAACACCGCCGACTCATCGGATCGACTCCGTTTCTCCGCGGGAAGCATCGCGCCCAGGTTGACTCTCTCTCCTTCCTTCGGCGACATCAGTAGAGCGATGATCATTTCCAACGCCGCCGACTCATCGGATCGACTCCGTTTCTCCGCAGAAAGCACCTCTCCCGGGTTGACTCTCTCTCCTTCCTTCGGCGACATCAGTAGAGCGATGATCATTTCCAACGCCGCCGACTCATCGGATCGACTCCGTTTCTTCGCAGAAAGCACCTCTCCCGGGTTGACTCTCTCTCCTTCCTTCGGCGACATCAGTAGAGCGATGATCATTTCCAACGCCGCCGACTCATCGGATCGACTCCGTTTCTCCGCGGGAAGCATCGCGCCCAGGTTGACTCTCTCTCCTTCCTTGGGCGAGGTCGATGGAAGATCGGTCAAAGGATTCACGTCGGGTAAGATCTGCTGCCCCGCGCCTGTAAGCGCCGCCTGCGAGGCCGAGCCCGGTAGACCACCGGGGTTAAGAGGGAGACCGCCAATTGCCTGCAGAAGTTCCAAGAAACCCTGATCACCCCCCGCGCGCTCCCCCATACCGCTCGCGCCTTTCAAGTCCGAGATGGCCGAGACTAATGAATTGACTGGATCAATCATGGCTTCCCTCTGTTAGTACTTTAGTCCAGTTGTTTCAGGGCGTCGACCAGGGCCGATTGCCCATCTCTGGTGAAGAGAGCGTGATTGGTGAAGTTGGGGTCGGTGCCGCCCCCTTCTTCATTGGCGATCACCCAGTACGAGTAGGCAAAATTGTAAGGCTCTCGATTCCTCATATAGCGGTACGCATCGGTGACATCCTTCACCTGGCTGGCCTTATCTACCGGCGCGAATGACTTGTCGTTTGCGAGGCCAACGTAGGTGCCCCCTTCGGTACTGATAATGGGCATTTGCCGGCCCAGTTTCTCTCTCACAATGGCGTCGTACCACTTGAACTTCATGAATCCGTTGCTGTCATTGGCATAGTCAACAGGCCGGTTCAGGCTGTAGTTGTGCATGCCCAACCAGGCCTTGTCCAGGGCTGCAACCTCGCCCCGTTCCTTGAGTTTGTCCAGCGTCTGGCTCAAGAACTCCAAATCATCAAAATTCCCTCCCGGGCTGAGAGCACCAATTCCAGGAAGTCCTCCAGCTTCGACCACCTCTTTCGCGGCCGGTAGCCATTTGTCCAAGTATTTGTCGACGCTGGGAATACCGTCGGGATTCTCGGAATTGAGGTTGGGTTCGTTATACAACTGATAGTAGGAAACCCCCATCTCTCGGTAATGCTTCACCAATGCCGACAGATCTCCCTTGATCGGCTGTCCGTTTGGTGTGTAGACTCGCATTATCGGCATGATGCCGTTAGCCACCAGTTGCTTGACCAAATAGTCGTTCTTTCCAACGTTCGCGTCATCATTCAGAATGACCATCCATTTGACTTTCATCTCTCTGGCTTCCCTGACGAAGCGGTCGACCACGGCGTCAGACGTTGACGTCGTGGGAATCCAATGCATGCCACGCCCGTTGTCGCCTTCAGGTCGGGGGAAGTCGCTTAGCGACAACGGTTTGGGAGTAGCGCCAATGTTCCCAACCTTCGGCGCGTACGCCACAGCGTGAGTCGCAGGTACAAGGGTTCCCCCCTGGCGGACGGACAAGGACGAAATCGGAGTATCGAGAGCGGTTCCCGGCGCCATGGGCGGAGTAGCCACCGCCCGCTGAAATCCGTCGACGCCTTTAGCCCAATTGCTTTCGTTAGCCTGGCCCTGTAAAGCCTCTAAGTCTTGCCGGACTTGAAGCGGAGTTGGCGTTCGAAACGACGAGCAGCGCTGCTGAGCCCTGGCCAAGGCCGACCGGAAGGAAACAGGCGCGTAGCTGTTGGTCATCCGGGCAATAGCCTTCGTGAGCGAGACAACCGGCCTCACGTATTGCGTCGCCGGAACAACTCCCTCGTTGCGGTTCGATATGGCCATAGCAACCTTTTCTCCGATCGGGCCTTAACGCCTGCCCTCATTCACGATATATCTGGTCAGAGCCAGGCGCGCCGAGATCACTTGCACCAAGGCGTTGTAATTAAGGGTAGTATCGGCCAACTCCACCATTTGCTTGTCTATGTCCACATTGTTACCATCCACCCGGTTCGTGGTGTTGGTGGACGTGGTGATCTTTGGTTGCACGTCCTGCACCGT
>JAMDCE010000693.1:3342-6605 GCA_023489135.1 Chloroflexota bacterium | reverse complement strand
TCCGATCTTCCTGGAGGATCGCACACACGTCGTCGAGGACGCGTCGTTGCAGCTCGGCCGGCAACTGGTTCCAGATGTCGGTTGGCTGGAGGATGTCCATAAAGCCTCACACTCCCTTGCGAGAGAAATAAGCTCTTGCAGAGCCTGTAAGGTTATCTTAGTACAGACGACCGCTCTCGGGGGACCAAGGTTTGTCGCGGCGATGGGGATGCGCAGGAGCATGAACGCGCCATGGCGAACCAGGATATGGCCGCGTGATCGGGAGGACGGGTGGTGGGTAGACGCCAGAGGGAAGCGGCGTCCGAAGAGGGGGTGCGTCGGATCGGTCACCTCTATCTCAAGGGACTCTTCTTCCAGTGGGTTCTCGATAGGGGTATCGAGATGATAGGTCGTAACTGCCGTGGATATCCGGTGCTCTGTAGCGAAGAATAACGGGATAACCTGTCTCATGCTCGACTTGGGCGAGAAGATGCCGGGCTGTTTGGCCTTGCGGTGCATCGGGTGTTGATTGCCATTCATGTCGTTCTGGTAGGAGCATTCAGGAGTATTATAGCAGAAGCCACTGTTACCCTTTCTTCTATCCTGAGTGGCTGGTATAATATGTCCGAAAGGAAGAAGAAATGAGTTTCCCCGAAACCGGGTGCTTCAGACCCTATTATGAGACAAGTTTGGGTAAAGCATTCCTAGGCGATTCTCTGGACGTTCTCCGAGAAGTTGCGGACGACAGCATCAGTTTAGTGATGACTTCTCCACCGTATGCTTTGACCTTCAAGAAAGAATATGGAAATGTAGACGCAAGTGAGTATGTACGCTGGTTCTTGCCTTATGGGAAGGAGTTTTTCCGGGTACTAAAGCCTGATGGAAGCTTTGTCCTCGACATCGGAGGAACTTGGAATAAGGGCAAGCCGACTCGTTCTCTTTATCTATATAAGCTTCTAATCGCCCTCTGTGAAGACGCTGGTTTTCACTTGGCACAGGACTTATATTGGTATAATCCTGGTGCCTTGCCAGCACCGGCTGAATGGGTCAATGTTCGCCGGATCAGGTTAAAGTGTGCGGTGGATAGTGTTTGGTGGCTGTCGAAGACACCGTGGCCAAAAGCTGATAATCGGCAGGTCCTCAAAGAGTATAGCAAAGACATGCTGAAGCTAATTGAGAACGGCTACAAACCGAAGCGGCGTCCGTCTGGTCACAACATTACGCCCAAGTTCGACCGCGATCATGGTGGGGCAATTCCACCTAACCTAATTGAAATGGGTAACAACGATTCCAATGGATACTATCTTAAGGCCTGTAAACAAGCAGGCTTGCCAATTCATCCTGCACGCTTCCCACGAGGATTGCCGGAGTTTTTCGTTCGGTTTTGCACCGACGAGGGAGATGTTGTGGTTGATCCTTTTGCGGGATCAAACGTAACCGGAGAAGCAGCAGAGTACCTTAATCGCCGATGGATGGCCATTGAGTTGAGGAAGGAATATCTTGATGGTTCAAAGTTCCGTTTCACCCAGCCCGCACTCGATTTGATGGTTAGATAATATCATTTGATTAGGTGTTTTAGAACGTCAACTAAGCTATGGCTCCACGGCTCAGAAAGACTGTCAGCGTGCAGAGGAACAGTGACTCTGTTTGACAAACGGTCTGGAAACTCGGAATGACGAGGAAGGTCTTTGGTATGGGAATGACGAGGAAGGTCTTTGGTGGCGACGAAGACATAAGTCCATTTTCCGGTTCGGTTCCAGAGACAGGCTGCTAGGACTTCGAATTCTTCCGGTTTGTAGTATCTTCCTTCGCGACCGACGTTCGGATTCCTCGCGCCAGTAGGAGCCCTCGTACGCTGGAAGTCAATCGTGATTTCCTCTTTGTGTCCTTTCTGCTTTTCAACATTTTTGCACTCAAGCCGGAACCTTTGTTCGATGAGAAAGATAACGAAGTCAGGTTGGCCGTCTTTGTCGTATTCCTCGAAATCTTCGATCTGGCCTTCCGCCTTCAGGAATTGAAGCTTACGCTTAAGGTGCTCTTCAGCTATGGCGCCTCGGACGGCGATCAAGCATCGGTTTCTGTTAAGAATGACATCCAGAATCTCATAAGCTGATAGCTCAAATGCTTGCTCAAGCGGATGCTTTTCGGCCATCTACCCGTCCTTTGTGTACTCGGGTTGGATTGGGGGACTCGCCGTGGCTCGGCAGTATACTACACTCCAAGACTGGAGAAGTCAATGACTACCAATCGCTCGATGAGAAGGCGTAGGGGGTTGAAGATGTCGCTATCAACACAAGGGCCTGCGAGTCACTAGCTGAATCGTTCTACCGAAATCGTCGTTACTTTATGGCCCTTGGATTCCAAGAGCGTGACAACGTTCTCAAGAGTCTTTCTTTGTGGTGTGGTGGCGAGAGGTAGGATTATTAGCACTCCATCCTCCGGTAAGCTGTTGGCGATTTGCTGCCACTTTTCTTTAAGAGGGAGAAGGCTTGCTGGCACAATAGCTAAATTATCGAGTTTTGCGCGACGCAAGGCGTTGGGCGGCCGACTGAAGGGAAAGCCTTTCATAGGCTCGTGGCCTCCATCACCTTCTTGGCGTTTTGCCGGGCCATGTGAACGTATATCTGGGTGGTGTTGAGATTAGCATGTCCCAACCATTGCTGGAGCTGGAATGGCGACACCCCCTTCTCCGCCTTATAAGTTGCGAACGTGTGCCTCAGCGAGTGGCAGCTGGCTTTCTTAGTGATGCCAGCTTTCTGGCGGTACTTCACCACAAGCTTCCTAACCCCGCGCTCGCCGATAGGCTCGCCTTCCTTGTTTAGGAAAAGATGGTCATTTGGGGTTTCAGGTCTCACAGCCAGCCAGTTCTTGATTGCCATGATGCCCTTCTTCTCAAGCTCGATGTCGCGGGCCGCCATTCCTTTTCCTAGAGTGACCCGAAGCGTGCGGCCTTCGATGTCGATGTCATCAAGCCTTAGGTTGCAGAGCTCCGAAACTCTTACCCCTGTCTGCAGGAACACCTGGAGGATGGCGTAGTCCCTGGGATTTCCTCCGGCCAGTGAGAGCAGCTTGGTATACTCATCTGGCCTGAGTGCGGTTCTGCCGTTTTTCTCCTTCTTGGGCGTCTCGACTCCTGTTGTCGGAGATTTCACAATACGTTCGTGACCTTCCAGAAAACGGAAGTATTCTCGGATGGCGGCAAGCTTACGAGCCCGCGAGATTCCTGTCAGCTCCCTTTGTCCCAGAGAAGCCATGTAATCGCTGCCATCAGCCCTGGTAACACC
>JAMDCE010000693.1:0-3332 GCA_023489135.1 Chloroflexota bacterium | reverse complement strand
CATGGCCCGGCAAAACGCCAAGAAGGTGATGGAGGCCACGAGCCTATGAAAGGCTTTCCCTTCAGTCGGCCGGACTCTTTATCACTAGATTGTTCTCGTGTAACCATGCGATGAATTGGGAAACGTCTGTGTCATAGGCTCTCATGGTCGCCTTGCTCCTGTTCTTGCCCTCCAGTGCTCGCAAAAAGGCTTCGAGGGCTTCCTCCAAAGTGAGCGGCTGCTCTTGAGGACATCTCAAAGAAGAAGAGGGACAAGTCGTGACTGCGGGAGCCTTTGAGGGCCATTCCTGAAAAATGGTTGGGTTATCTGTTATTGATTTCATAGTCGGTGCATTGCCGCTTTCTGCTTGTGACCCCATACTAGCAAGACAGGATTCAGAGGTCAACGGCAATGAGCGGCAAAACATGGTTCCGATAACCATGCATACAGTCGATTATATGGAACAAGCATTCATACAGTCAAGCATGGAAATAGCCGGGGAGGTACTGGGAAGGGTGGTTATGAGAACTCGTTACAAAACTAGGCACAAAAACATACATCCAGGTTGACAACCACTAAAAAGGCAGGGTAGCCTCTAATTAGATAACAGATCGGAGGTGATTACCCTGCCCACCGGCTATAATACAGATGTCCTGACAAAATCACAACTGCAATTTGTCGCCAAAAATCTGCCAGAACCAAATGCTTGCACTGGCAGACCGGCTTACTCTAACCTTGAACTTCTGCCGGGAATTCTCAATGTCTTAAGGAGTGGTTGCAGATGGAGAGATCTAAATCAACCAAACCACCCGGAAGGCACCACTCATTGGCGAAGACTGAGGTTCTGGAAGAAGAAGCTTAGAGGCAGGCCAAAGACAGGAGAACTTGGTCAGCCTGGCCCTCTCAACCATTTCTCCGTACTGTGGGAGCATGTCTTGGCTCTCCTCAATAAATATAAGAAGGTGGATACCAAGCTCCTTTGCTTGGATGGAACACTGGTCCCAAGCTTCAACTTCCGCGAGCGAACCAGTTTCTCCGGCAAACACAAGGCCATGGGAGTCAAAGTCTCCACTCTTGTTGACGGCAACGGCATTCCAATCGCAGCCACTATTGCTCCTGGCTCTTGGCATGATATGGCAATAGCTGTTCAGACCATTGAAAACATCCGCACTTCTGCCAACCTCTACGGCAGTATGCTTCTGGCTGATAAAGGCTACGATAGCCTTGAGTTTCGCAGCTACCTTGATTTTAAAGGACTGCAATTCAACATTCCAAAAAGGAGTTGTACAAGCATAGGAAAGTGTCTCAACCTCTACCGGTTTCACCCTGTCCTTGCCAAACAGCGGTTTGTAACTGAGCGGACAAATGCCTGGCTGAAGAGTTTCAAAAGGCTGCACTTTAGGTTTGACCGGTCTACTTACTCCTTTGAGTGCTTTCTTTACCTGGCAATTATTGTCATCTGTGTTAGGAAACTACTAAACTAGGGCTAAGAAGAACATACTGCAGAGCAACCTCAAGTGCTCTTAGGAAAGTGCAACCAGAGTCTTGCAACAGGTTCTGGGAACACGTAACGATACTGAGGAACTGGATGAGAGGAATGCTCCCACACCAGGTTTTGCAGACGAGTTGGTTGGTAGACCAACTACCCTGACCCAGCCTCTGGATTCTCAGCGAAAGTATGAAGCATGTGATAGCCAAAATGCAAATCCGCGTCGATCTTACATTTCTTCATGCAACATCAGTCGAATCTTACGATTAGGTTATAGTTTCTAAACGTCTTGACCCGCAACCTTCTTGACCGCCGCTATTGCCCTACGGCGCGCGCTGGTATCGTTATCGAAAAGGCTTTTTCCATGTTCAAGTCGATCAGGGTACAAGATTCCATCTAAATGGTCGATCTCATGCTGAAATATTCGAGCTAACCACCCCTCAGCATAGTACTCGCTTAGCTCTCCCCTTAAGTTGTACGCGCGGACACGGACTTCAGTTGATCTAGGAATCTTACCCATACGACGAGGCAGGCTCAAACACCCTTCGCTTTCTGTTGTCACGGCTCCGCTCTTGAATTGGAAAACGGGGTTGATTAGAACATGTGGTCCAAAGTCCAGCCTTGCTGGGTCCATCACGACTAAGCGAAGTGAAATCCCAACTTGGGGAGCAGCTATGGCCGCTCCATCAGCGGCATACATCAGTTCGAACATCTCCAGAGCCAGGTTCTCGCACAATTTTAGATAATCTGGATCTTGTGTGGGAACTTCAGCTGCTGGTTGCCTTAGGACCATCTCTCTAAGACCGAGCAATCTAGGTTCTATCGTTACTATAGATAGAGCGCCCATATTACCAACTCCAGCGAATTTCGTACCTATGCCCAAAAACGGGACTCGGGATTCTCCAGCACACCTCACTACTCACGCTATCGAAAGTTGCGTGCTCCTTGTTGACGAGATCATTATGCGGCACTGCAGCGCGTTCCTCAACCTGGAAGGCTTCCACGGGAGGCCTATCCCGCGGGAATATTACGCGCAACAAAAGAAGATCTACTGGTTCTATAACTGTTTTAGCCAAGAAAGGCTCGAACTTGCTCCGCCGGTCATAAAGTTCTTGACGCACTTTCACTACTGCTCGTTCTCCTACTGCTAGGTCTTGGCCGAGATGGATATAATAGTATTTCCAGGACCTTCGCCGAATAACGGGACCCATTAATCGGTGTCCTTGGCTCATAACAACTGGCTCGTCTTCTTGGCCTTCACCAGTCCAAAGGTATCTATTCTCAAAATGATCGACGCCCGGGCGAAGCGGTTCGATTTCGATCCTAATGTCTTGCGAGTGATGCGTTACGTCCTCGTGAATGCGATATGCATATTCAGCAGAGACCCACCTATAACCGCGAAGCAGCCATCGAGAAGGAGAAGCCCTCAGATAAATGAGAACGACCGCAGCAAGGCTGACGAAAAGCCCTAGCGAAAATGTAGCCAATGGCAGCAATAACGCCGCCTGATTTGAAAACCACGCCAAAGGAATGCCCGCTATAGGTAATGCAAAGATAGTAATTAACGCCGCAGTAATCTGAGTTGCTTGGGATGTAGCCTGAGCGACTGTCTTCAGTCTTTTGAGCAGAACCTGAAGGCGAAACCTCACAATGCCACCCTCGCCGCAGACATAAGTTGGCCGAAACACACTATATGGACAAGGTCAATCCTTGTTTCTGAATCAGAAATGTTCCGTTTATTTCTCGCGGGGGTGGCGGGAACCGGTGTGGCTCGGCGAGAAACAAGCTCTCAGATTGGGAACTTTACCGGGAGGCGCATGCCTTCTTGGCTAATCCGTATACGCGGAAACTAACTCTCTAGCTC
>JAMDCE010000696.1:5314-6545 GCA_023489135.1 Chloroflexota bacterium | reverse complement strand
TCGAAGGAGCACTCGAGATGCTGAAGAATTACGATGGCGCTCGACCCCTTGCAGGTGGAACAGATCTCCTGGTATCAATCGGCAACCGGAAGATCAGCCCCCGCTACCTTGTGGATCTAAAGCGTATTAGCGAGCTGGACTACATCGGGCCAGATGACGACGAACTGGAGATTGGAGCTCTGGCCAGCTTGAATTCTATCTCAAGCTCGAAGTTGGTCAAACAGAATGCCCCTGTCCTGGCTGATGCGGCTGCTACCGTGGGTTCGTGGCAGATAAGGAACTGGGCTACCCTCGGGGGCAACTTGTGTAACGCCGCTCCCTCGGCTGACACCGCAACGGCTTTGTTGGTGCTGAATGCTCTAGCGAAGTTTCAGAACGCAGAGGGTCATCAAGTTACGCCTTTTTCCCAGTTCTTCACCGGCCCCGGTGCCACCGTAATGGGCCAATCAGGAATCCTCACGGCCGTAGGACTACCCTCATCGTCCCGGCAAGGAAAAGCCGTTTACATGAAATACGGCTTGAGAAAATCAATGGACATAGCCGTGGTTGGAGTGGCGGTCTGGCTGAAACTGGAAGAGAAGTTCTGCTTAGAAGCGAGGGTGGCCCTGGGTGCGGTCGCGCCCACCCCAATGAGGGCTCCAGAAGCCGAGGCCGCGCTTCAAGGGAAAGAGCTTAGCACTGAGGTCATCGATCGTGCCGCGCTGCTCGCCTCAAAGGAGTGCCGTCCAATATCCGACCTTAGAGCTTCGGCAGATTACCGGTGCGAGTTGGTTAGAGTTCTGACCAAGCGGGGATTGAACGCCCTGATTTCCGGTACGAAGGGAGATGGCTGTGGCCAAGTTAGCCATTAGGATCAGAGTTAACGGCGACGACTACGACTTACTGGTGCCACCCCATAGGACGCTAGTAGATTTGCTCAGAGACGAGATAGGGTTAACGGGTACCAAGAAGGGCTGCGGAGCTGGTGAGTGCGCCGCGTGTACAGTATTGATGGACGGTAAGCCCGTCAACTCGTGCCTGGTCTTAGCCGTCCAGGCCGACGGCAAGGATATTTCGACCATTGAAGGGCTATCCCAGAATGGACACTTGCATCCAATTCAGCAAGCTTTCGTTCAGCACGGCGCAATCCAATGCGGCTTCTGTTCACCAGGGATGATTCTTACGGCCAAGGCGTTCCTCGAAGAAAGACCTCGTCCCACCGAGCAGGAAGTCAAACAAGCAATTTCCAGAT
>JAMDCE010000696.1:3341-5304 GCA_023489135.1 Chloroflexota bacterium | reverse complement strand
AAATCGTTGAGGCTATCTTGGCCTCGGCCGTCGAACTCTCGGGCACCAATCTGGAAAACGCCACCGTCGCCGGAGATAGCTGCGCGTAGATTCTCGATGAAAAACATTGCTCTGAATCCCGTGATCGTCGCGTTCGAACTTGTTGAAGTCGGGCGATGAAGAAATTCAAGAGCCTGAGCCTGATGGAACCGGTATAGGGGAAGGAATATGGCAAAGTACAACTTGCTGGGAAAGAGAATCCCTCCGGTAGACGGGGCTGAGAGAGCCACTGGTCAAGCACAGTTTGTGTCCGATATGAGACTCCCCCGGATGTTATGCGGTAAAGTGCTCAGGAGCCCGATACCCCACGGTCGGATCCTCAGCATAGATACAAGCAGGGCCGCGCGCGTGCCAGGCGTCAAGGCTGTCATCACCTTTGCCGATACGCCAGGGATAAGGTTTGGCACAATAGTAGACGACTGGTACATCCTGGCAAAAGACAAGGTCAGGTTTATTGGCGAAGAAGTAGCGGCCGTAGCGGCTACGGACGCAGATGCGGCCGAAGAGGCCGTTAGCCTCATCGAGGTACAGTACGAGGAACTGCCCGCGGTCTTTGATCCCGAGGCAGCCATGGCGCCCGGCGCACCTCTAATCAACGAAGCCTTTGAGCGAAATGTCGTTTCGCACTTCCACCTGGAGCGTGGCGACGTTGAGCTGGCTTTTCGAGAATCGGACTATATCTACGAAAACCGGTTCTTTACCAATCAAGTTTACCAGGCCTATCTCGAAACGATGGCTTGCGTCGCCGAGGCTGATCCATCTGGGCACCTCACTCTATGGCTTCCCATACAGATACCTTCCAAGTCAAGGCTACTATACGGCAAAGCTCTGGGAATGTCGCCTGAAGATATCAGAGTCATAAAGCCGTATGTTGGCGGCGCTTTCGGCGCCAAGATGGAGTCGAACCTGCATCTCATCTGTGCGCTGCTCGCTTTGAAAACGGGACGGCCGGTTAAGATCGTGAATACTCGCGAGGAAGATTTCGCTGCGGGTAATCCCCGTGTTCCTATGACCATAGATCTCAAGCTGGGCCTCAAGAAGAATGGCGAGATTGCGGGAAAAGAAGTCAAGGTGGTTGCCGCCAATGGCGGCCGGGTTGTCTACTCCATTCCCATAATGGCCACGTCCTGTTACCGAATCGATTCACTCTACACTTTCAAGAACTTGAAGGCCGATGGATTCGCCGTCTACACCAATACCGTCCCCACGGGCCCTTTCCGGGGATTTGGAAATGCGCAGATGACCTTTGCTGTCGAATCGGCCCTGGATGAAGCGGCCGAGCGCCTTGGTATTGACCCCATTGACCTCCGGCTACGAAACGCTCCCTCTGATGGATTCGTCTCCGTTCACGGCTGGGAAGCGAAGACCGTCGGACTCCAGGAGTGCCTGGCTCGCGCCAAAGAAGCCAGTGGATGGAAGACCAAACGTAAGGACAGAGCGCCCAACAGAGGCATTGGCCTGGCCTGCTGCAACCATGTATCAGGCAACAAGGCCTTCTTCCCCGTTTTTGACGGTTCTTCAGCTTTCATAAGAGTAGGAGAAGACGGTAAGGCCACGCTCTTTCACGGCGAGGCCGACATTGGGCAGGGGCAAACCACCTGCTTCTCGATAATCGCGGCGGAGGAACTTGGCTTCAAGCTGGAAGACATCAGGGTGGCCGAGATCGACACTCGCATAAGCCCGTTTGGGCTCGGCTCCTTTGCCACCAGGGCTACGACAATCGGCGGGAACGCCGTTAAGGCCGCCGCCACGGCCACCAAGCAGAAATTGCTCTTGGCGGCCGGTGACTTGCTGGAAGTGCCTCCTGAGGCGCTTGAGATCAAAGACAGCGTTATCTTCCGAAAAGATCTTCCTTCGCAGTCAGTAACGGTAGCTGAAAACGCGTGTCTTCTCGCGGTTTCAGCTACCGTTACTGACTGCGAAG
>JAMDCE010000696.1:0-3331 GCA_023489135.1 Chloroflexota bacterium | reverse complement strand
CAGTAACGGTAGCTGAAACCGCGAGAAGACACGCGTTTTCGAATGGCGGCCAGCACCTTATCGGAGAAGGGCAATACGTACCTGGTACGGTGCTTCCTGATCCGAAAACCAAGTATGGAAATCCGTCGCCCGTCTACCCGTTCGCCGCCCAGATAGCGGAGGTGGAAGTGGATCCCGAAACGGGCCAAATCACCGTGCTGGGCTTCTGGGCCGCCCACGATGTGGGTCGCGTCCTAAACCTCTTAACTCTGGAAGGCCAGGTTGAAGGCGGAGTAGCGACGGGAATCGGCTGGGCGCTTATGGAGGATATGGTGACGTCCGGCGGCAAGATTCAGAATCCGAATTTCCTGGACTACCGGATGCCGGGTCCCCTTGACCTGCCTCGCATAGACAGTCTGTTTGTGGAGACAGACGACCCCAACGGCCCATTTGGCGCCAAAGGAATCGGTGAGCCGGCTTTGAACCCGGTCCCAGCCGCAATTGCCAACGCCGTTTACAACGCCGTCGGGGTTAGGCTGCTCAATCTTCCCTTGAGGTCCGAAACCGTGCTTCGCGCTCTGAAAAAGGATCGACCGGACGAATGAGCGATCGTCACCCTCTAATAACTCAGTTGGCCGAGCCTGCTGCTCGTAGAGAAACCGAGGGAGAGGCCCGCTCCAAGCGTGGACCCCTCAAAGGTTAGGGCGGACAAGAAAGATCCCGAAGCGAGGGCGCTGAATTAGGAAAGGAGATAAGGCGCAATGCTGCTGGGCGGCAAGGTAGCCATCGTCACCGGGTCCAGTCAGGGAATCGGCAGGAGTATCGCCGACGTTCTCGCCAGGGAAGGTGCCAGGGTAGTGATAAACTCCCGAAATCTTCAGCGGGCGGAGGTTGTGGCGCGAGAAATCGAGGCCAATGGCGGGACCGCTATGCCATATGGCGCCAACGTCTTGAGCCTGACTGAAGTTCAGGGCATGGTGGAGGCCACGCTCCAGAAGTTCGGCGATCTCCACCTACTCGTGAACAACGCCGTCGCACCGAGCAAGAACGCCCCGTTCTGGGAAACCTGCGAGGAAGATTGGGACGGTGACCTGGGTGTCGGGTTGAAGGGATATCTCGTCTGTACCAGAGCGGTCGTCGACCACATGAGATCTCAGAGTCGTGGCCGGATAATCAGTATTTCCTCTTCCGCCGGAAAAGTAGGGAGCCCCAATCTGGCCGTTTACTCCGCGGCGAAGGGTGCAATCATTGGCTTCACCAAAGCGCTGGCCAGGGAACTGGCGCCATTTGGAGTCACGGTGAACAGCGTGGCACCGGGCGGAATTCACACCCCTATGCAAGATAGGTTAACCGACGAATTCAAGCGATATATGCTGAGCACCATTCCTATGGGCCGGCTCGGCCAGCCCGACGAAGTCGGCGAAATGGTGGCCTTCCTGGCCTCGGACAGAGCAAATTACATCACCGGGCAGGTATTCAGCGTCGACGGTGGGCGCACGATGCAGTAACTGCCCACGTTGTAAGCCGGAGCGGCAGAATGATGTCGCCACTAAAGGCAATCGGCAGGCGAGAAAAAGTGTCAAACACACCGGACTACATGCAGGGATTTCGCCGGGCCCTCTACAGAGGCGCTGGATTTACGGGGGAGGCGCTAGAGCGGCCGCTGGTGGGGGTCTTGAACACTTGGGGAGAGATCAGCCCGGCCACGCGACGGATTCGCGAACTAACGGCTGCGGCCAAAGCAGGGGTGAAACGCGCAGGAGGCACACCGATCGAATTCGCCTTGAGTGGTCTCTGTGACGGGACTTGCGCTGGCGCCAGCGCCGGGAGCGCGTCGAATTATAACCTTGTTTGGCGCGACGTCGCTGTGGCTTACATAGAAACCGTGGCCCTTGCAAACCAGTTTGACGCCCTTGTCCTCGTGGCCGTCTGCGACGAGGTAATGCCGGCGTGTCTGCTCGCGGCGGCGAGAGTGGATATTCCAAGCATTATCGTCAGCGGGGGATCAATGCCCGCCGGAAACTACCGGGGTCAAGAGCTTTGGGCCGGAGATACCGCAGCGGCCTTTGTGAAGCTTCGGGATGGCAAGATCGGACGGGCCGAATATGAGGCCATTGAGGCCGCTTCCTGTCCTGGCTCTGGTGCTTGTGGAGTGATGGGTACTGGCAACACGATGCAAGCGTTCGCGGAGGCGGTAGGCATGATTCTCCCGGGCAAGTCACTTCTCGACGGCAATAGCGAATCTCTATTGCAAGCCGCCGGTGATTCGGGAACCCAGGTGATGAGTCTGCTGAAGGACGAAGTAACGCCGCGAAAGATTATGGATCGAGCCGCGCTAGAAAACGGCCTTCGCGTTGTAATGGCTTGCGGTGGGTCGACTTGCGCCGTGTACCACGTTATGGCGCTGGCGCACGAACTCGACCTGGAGTTGGGTCTGGAGGATTTTGAACGACTGAGCCTCTCAACGCCCTTCCTATGTGACGTTGCTCCAAGCGGAAAGGGCTCGGTCGCCGCTTTCGCTCAGGCCGGAGGCGTACCAGCCCTGATGAACGAGCTCAAGCCGCTGCTACAAACGGATTGTGTTACGGTGTCCGGGTCCAGCTTGAAGCAGAACCTCGCCCTGGCAGAAAATCTCGACAGAAGCGTAATCCGACCACTGACTCAGCCAATTCACCCCATCGGTGGGATCTCTGTAATCTATGGAAGCCTGGCTCCGGACGGGGCGGTATGTAAGGTGTCGGCTGTACCTGAGGCGCTCATAAATCACAAAGGTCGCGCTGTGGTATTCGATTCAGAAGGCGCCCTTTCTGAAGCCATTCTGGCTGGCCGCATTCGTCCTGGCAGCGTGGCGGTGGTCCGCTACGCGGGACCCAGGGGCGGACCGGGCATGCCTTGCCTTTACGGAAGCATCTGGTTGCTGAAGGCTGTTGGTTTAGATCAAACCGTGGCGTTGGTCACGGACGGGCGGATGTCGGGAACAATTCGGGGGGCTGCGGTGGCTCACGTGGCGCCAGAAGCAGCAGACGGTGGACCAATAGCCCTGGTGACAGATGGGGATCAAATCGAGATTGACCTCGACCAGAGGAGGGTCGATCTTCTAGTCGAAGAGCGAGAACTCGATCGCCGGCGAGGCACCTGGAAAGCCCCAGACTCGAAGGCGAAAGGTATCCTAGCGTTCTATTTGAAGCACGTTCAGCCTTCAAACAGGGGTGCATACTTAGCCTGAGGCTGGGTAAAGTATGTTAGCTTCGACTTCACCAGGGGAACCAAGTTTGAGGAAAAAACGCCAGCATGAAACAGTTTGACTACGCGAAGCCGCAGACCTTGACTGAGGCTAGCGCAATCCTCCAGA
>JAMDCE010000009.1 GCA_023489135.1 Chloroflexota bacterium | reverse complement strand
GCTTCATCGTCAAACACTGGGTCAACGAGCCGTCGGTCGGGGTCAAGGAGGGGGATTCCTTCTTCTTCAACGATCCTTTCTACTGCGGCGTCCACGGCGCCGACATGGGGTTGGCGGTGCCGGTCTTTTACAAGGGCAAGCTGATCTGCTTCACGGGGGCGATCGTCCACACGGGAGAGAACGGCTCAAGGGAGCCCGGCGGAATGCCGCTTTCCGCCATGTCGAAGTACGATGAGGGGCTCCTGGTGCCACCGATTAAGATCGGGGAGAACCACACCCTGCGCGAAGATATCCTGACCATGTTCGCTGCTATGGTGCGAGATCCGCGGACGTTGATCCTGGACATCAAGGCCCGTCTTGCCGCCTGCCGCATTGCGCAACGCAGGATCCTGGAGTTGGTAGAGAAAAAAGGAGTAGATTTCTATATCGGTGGCCTGCGCAAGATCATGGTCGATTCAGCCGAAGCGGCGAGGAGGAAGGTGGCGCAACTTCCCGATGGCGTCTTCCGCCAGCCGCGGTTCATGGATACCGTAGGGACCGAGGCTGCCCTTACCAAGGTGGCTATCCGACTGGAGAAGAAAGGCGACACCATCAAGCTCTCGTTCAAGGATACCTCCCCGATGATTCCCGACAAACCATTGAACACCTTTTTCCAGGGCATCATCGGCCTATCCATGGTTTACTTCTGCGGCTGGTTTTTCTACGATCTGCCAGCGAACAATGCGCTGCTAGAGGTGCTGGAATGGGAGTTCCCGGATAACACCATCGTGAAGGCTGCTGGAGACGTGCCTACCTCCTTGAGTCCGTTCCCTGAAACGGCCTTCGCGCACGGAATGTTCCTCGTCGGCGCGCGGATGTCTTATACCGCGGATCCGTTGCGGGCAGTAGCGTCCTGGTATAACGGGTTTAACGTTCCTTATTTTGGCGGCATCAACCAATGGGGAGAGCCTGTGGCGGATATTCTACCTGAGATCAATGCCACCGGCTGTGGCGCCAGGCCCGACATGGATGGCGTCGATGGGGCTGGTTCTTACTTCGCGACGATGAGCGACACAGGTGACGTGGAGGCGACGGAGGCCGACAAGCCCTTCATGTACCTGTTCCGCAACTATTTCCCGAACCACGGCTACGGGAAATACCGCGGTGGCAGCGGCGTCGGCTTTGGCATAGTCGTCCACCACGTCCCGTGGCTGTTCAAGGGCTGTTTCGGCTACGGCACGATGCTCTCCTCAACCATGGGCATCTTCGGCGGCTACGCCTCCACCCCTTCGGTGTTGCAGACGATTCGGCAGCCCAACCTCAAGCAGTTGCTCGCCGAGAGCAGTCCGGCGATTCCGACGAACCTCCTGGAGCTTTACACGAATAAGCCGCTGGCGGGATACTCGGAACTGACGCACGTGACGAGGTTGGGCGCTCCTTACGTCAACGGGGACATTATGTTCGTCCCGGTTGGTGGAGGCTCTGGCTTCGGCGACGTTCTCGAACGGGATCCCGCCCTGGTGGTAGAAGACCTGCGGCTGGGCCTGACCACGCACTGGGTGGCCAGGAACGTGTACAAGGTGGGCTACGACGAGAAGACCCTCCGGATCGACCAGGAGGCTACGCGGAAGGCGCGGGAAGAGGAGCGAGCCAACAGGCTGAGGTTGGGTGTCTCCTTTGATGAGTTCGAGAAGGAGTGGTCGAAGAAGCGGCCGCCCCAGGAGATCCTGAAATACTATGGAGCCTATCCTAATCCTTCAGAGGGCCCGACTGGGGGGCCACCAGCTATCGACCAATAGGAGGTTCCCGTGGCTAGCGATATGTTTCGTGAGCGCGTGATACATAGGGTTCTCGAGCGGCAAGCAGCGAAATATGGCGATCGCACCTTCCTCTACTTCAAAGACAAGGAATTCGGCTATCGGGATTTGGACTTTGCTGCCAGCAAGGTTGCTTGTGGCTTACAGAAGGTGGGGATCGGCAAGGGCGACAAGGTGGCTATCGTGATGGATAACTGCCCCGAGTTTCTCTTTCTCTGGCTTGGTTTGTCGAAACTGGGTGCTATCGAGGTGCCCATCAACACAGCCCACAAAGGCGATCTGTTGATCTACATGTTGGGCAAGTCGGATTCCTGTACGGTCGTCCTGCACAGTCAGTACCTGGATCGAGTGGCGCCAGTTTTGGACAATACGCCCAAAATTGAGACAGTTGTCGTTCTAGACACGACTGGACAAGGCATGCCGAAACTCGACAAGCGAGTCTTGGACTGGGCTCAAGTCGTCGACAACGACGGCGGCTACAAACGCGAAGATGTTCTCTGGTCTGATCCCTTCGTCATTATGTTCACTTCAGGCACCACTGGCCCGTCGAAGGGCTCACTGATGCCCCAAAACTACGCCCTCCATATGGGCGAGATATGCTGGGAGGCAGCGCAGTACAGTGAGGAGGATCGCCTATACAATGCCCTGCCGCTCTTCCACGGCAACGCCCAGGTTCTCTCCACCATGCCCGCCCTCATGAGCGGGGCGCAGATGGTGCTAGCGGAGCGGTTTTCGGCGAGCCAGTTCTGGGATAACGTCAAGCGCTACGGCTGCACCGAGTTCAATTATATCGGGAGCATCCTGCCCATCCTCTACAAAACCGAGCCCAAACCGGATGATGGGGATAACCCGCTGCGGGTGGTGCTGGGCGGTGGCGCCCCCATGCACCTTTTCGATGCCATCGAAAAGCGGTTCGGGCTGACCATTATCGAGGGCTACGGGATGAGCGAGATTGGATTGCCCTTGATGAATACGCCTAAGGTTCGCAGGCCAGCCACTTGCGGCAAGCCCCATCCCGACTACGTCGTCAGGCTAGTCGACGACAACGGCGTAGAGGTGGGGCCGAATACGCCTGGCGAGTTGCTTATTCGTCCTTCGAAGCCCTACTGCATGCTGTTGGAATACTACAATATGCCCGACAAGACCGTCGAAGCTTGGAGGGACCTGTGGTTTCATACGGGGGATTATCTCTGCCGCGACGAGGATGGCTACTTCCATTTCGTGGACCGTAAGAAGGATGCCCTCAGACGAAGGGGAGAGAACATTTCGTCGTTTGAGGTGGAGAAGGTCATCAATTCTCATCCCGCCGTGCTGGAATCGGCGGCGGTGGCCGTTAAGTCCGAGCTTGGCGAGGACGAGGTGATGGTCTGCATGACGCTGAAACCGGGGGAGAGCCTGACCCCGCTAGAGCTCATAAAATACTGTGAAGAACGGATGGCCTACTTTATGGTGCCGCGCTACCTCCGCTTCGTGGAGGCATTGCCCAAGACGCCGACGCAACGGGTTGAGAAATACCGGTTGCGTGACGAGGGAGTCACACCGAATACCTGGGACCGCGAGGCAGCGGGCTACAAACTTAAACGCTAGCAAGGAGACACGTCGTGGCCACAAGAAACACAAAGGAAATACTGCTCCGCGCAGCCATCGACCTCTTTTACAGGAAAGGATACGCGGAGACTTCTATTCGCGACATAGGGGCGAAGGCTGACATGAGCAACTCTCTGGTTTATCACTACTTCAAGAACAAGGAAGAGGTACTCTTTGAGATCGTCTCCACCGCGTCGCAAGACCTGCTTCAATCCTTGCAAGAGATCGAAGGGAGGGTCGATGACCCTTGGGAGTGCCTGCGGCAGATGCTCGTCGTCCACTTGGGCGTGTTTGGTCTCCAGCGCAAGAAGGAGATCAAGATCCTGGTGGAGGAGCTTAACTTCCTGCGAGGCAAGCGGCGTGAGGCCGTCAGGCAGCAGCAGCGCGAGATATACGATCTGTACATGAATAAGCTGAATCTACTGGCTGTGACAGGACGAATGAACGACGTCGACCTCACGGTTCTCAATTTCAGCATCTTTGGCATCATCAACTGGTTCTACCGCTGGTATCGCGAGGGGGGCAGGCTATCCAGCCAGGAAGTGGCCGACAATATCCTCAAGATTCTGTTCGACGGCATCGCCAGGCCAGAGCCCTTCCCTGCACTCCGAGGAGATATCCGTGAATGATAGCTTGAGACCAGTTCTCGACGGGATTCTCGATCCCGGCCCACCGCCACGGCTACTGGGAGGGTACTGCCCTGAGTGCGCGCGGAGGTATTTCCCAAAGCCTATGATCTGCCCCCACTGCCTTGAGCAAGTGCGTGACGTCGAGCTTTCCTCGACGGGCAGTCTCTACAGCTACACCGTCGTCCGGACCAAGGCCCCCTTCGGGCTGCCCCAGCCCTACGCCGTGGGCTACGTGGACCTTGAGGCAGATGGACTGAGGGTCGTCAGCCTACTGGATCCAGAGAGAATAGATCAGCTGGCTCTCGACCAGTTGCTCACCCTCCACATAGCGCCACTGGGGCTCGATGGCTGCGGTCAGACCTGTCTGCGCTACTACTTCACTCCCGAGGACGGAGAAGATCTATGCGACAGGTAGATGTCATCGGCGTGGGAATAACAGGTTTCGGGAAGCATCCGGAGAAGTCTGTGGTGGATCTGGGCAGCCAGGCTGCTCTGGAGGCGCTGCGGGACGCGGGCATCAAGCCTTCCGATATCGGCGCAGGGTTCAGTGCTATTGCGCTGGGCGGCCGCCTCTTTGGCGAGCTCACGACGGGGCAGAATATCTTCTGGCAAGTGGGCATCAACCGCGTTCCTGTCTTCAACGTGGAGAACGCCTGCACCTCAAGCTCCTCCGCCTTTCATCTCGCCTGGACCGGCATCGCGGCAGGTATATACGATACGGCAATAGTGGTGGGGGCCGAGAAGATGGTCGTGCCCGGATTCGGGCTGATAAACTCCGGAGAAACGCAATTGGATACCCTGGAGGGAATGGTCACGCCGGCCAGCTTTGCCATGCGCGCCGTGCGTTACATGGCAACGTATGGCACGACGCCCGAGCAACTGGCTCAGGTGGCGGTCAAGAACCGCCGCCACGGCAGCCTCAATCCTCTCGCCCAGTATCGGGAACCGGTGGGGGTGGACGACGTGCTCAACTCGCCGATGATCGCGGATCCTCTGACCCGCTTGAGTTGCTGCCCTATTGCGGATGGGGCAGCAGCCGTGGTACTATGCGCTGGAGAAGTGTCGCGCCGTTACACCTCCCACCCTGTCCATCTGGCGGCCTCCGTCCTGGTCACCGGTAGCTACGAGAACCCGATGGACCTGGTTCCGTGGGAGACGGACTACCGTGGCTGCCGGGCGGCCTATGAGCAGGCCGGCCTGGGGCCAGAAGACCTCGACGCCGTCGAATGCCATGATGCCTTCACTATTGCGGAGATACTGCACTACGAGGCGATGGGCTTATGCCCCGAGGGCGAGGGGGGCCACCTGGTGGTCTCAGGTGCGACCAGCCTTGGCGGAAGAATACCCGTGAACCCCTCTGGCGGACTGCTGTCCAGGGGGCATCCCGTGGGCGCTACCGGCGCGGCTCAGATTGTGGAGGGTGTCCTTCAACTGCGCGGCCAGGCCGGCCTTCGCCAGGTGGAAGGCGCACAGGTGTTTTTGGCTCACTGCATGGGCGGCGACAAGGATGCTGATGCCAAGACTTGCACCGTCCACATCCTTCGCGTCTAGATGCTGAAAGACGACGGGGTGCCTTTGTGTACGCGCAGCGACGCAAGACTGAGAGCTCAAAACGGCTGATGCGGGATCTCTTCGACTTGAAAGAGACGTCACGGCCGATGTTCGTTCCCCTGATTTACAGGTATGCCTCTAAGATCAGCCAAGTTCCTGTAGAGGAGATGCTCGGCAATCCGAACCACCTTTCCCGAAGCCTGATTATGGCCCAGGGACTATTTGGCTACGATGGTATTATCAGCAGCTACGATCTCCACCTGGAGATGGAGGCACTTGGTCTCAACCGTGCTCTGGCGGGGCCAGCGGTTCAAGAAGCCATAGAGGCCCTGCGGGATCGGATCGCGGCCGGAAGGCTGGGAGAGATCGTGCCCAAACATGCGCGGTCCTTGTTGGACAAAGGCAGAATCCCTGCAGTACTTCAATCCACTGCCCAGCTCAGTGAGGTGGTTGGACGTGAAGTCCCGGTCATCGGAGTTCTGAGCGGTCCAGTTACCTTACTGAACAGAATCCTCTATGGCGATTTTGCCGTGCTCTGGCGAGAGCATCGTGAGCTGCTAACCGAGCCGCTGAACGACCTTCGGGCTCTGGTGATCGAGTTGATCAAGGCCTACTGCGAGCAACACGTAGATGTCATCTGGCTCATCGAAGAGGATTGGGCCGGTGTTGACGCCGCGGAACTGAAACAGTTGCGGCCATTTTACAGGACTTTCTGGAACGTCACTCAATACTATGATGTAAAATCCATTCTGTCCTTCCATTCCTGCAACACTTGCGACGCGGAAAGATACTTCGCCCTGGGTGCCGATGGCATCTTCTTCGGCGACCTGCGATCCAGGGAGTTACCTTTGTCCTCTCTGGCGAAGTGGGCGGAGAGCTACGGCGTCTGCGTGGGCTTGCCGTGCCCTTACCCGGAGGACGAAGAGCAGGTTCGAAAGCTGGACGACCTGGTTCGCGCAGTGGCCAACTTCGGTCGGGGATTTTTCTTATCCACCCCCTGGGAGGTTCCCATCGGCACGCCGGTC
>JAMDCE010000571.1 GCA_023489135.1 Chloroflexota bacterium | reverse complement strand
CCCCATCCGGCATCACCATAGAGACTAAGCACCCGGCCAACCTGACTCCGCTTATCCTCTGGTATGCTGCCTTTATGGTTCTGGAACGCTCCTAGGGGCCACTGCCGCCGAGGCGGCACCTCCAAGATCGCCCCCTTCAGAAAAGTAACCGCGTCGTTGACAACCTGCGGTTCCATGGAGGAAGGTAGTCCCTCTCCGCTGCAATTGGCGCAACGACCGCAGGGCTCTGCGGCCGGATCATCCAGCGCGTGAGCCAGAAACTCCATCAGGCAGCCAGCGTGCGCCAGATACTCCTGCATCTCTTTGAGTTCCGCGCGACGCCGCTCTGTCACCTGCTGGGCCCGCTCGATGTCCGCGTTCCATGGGTTTGGCGTGCGAAAATACGTATGACGCTCGCGCGCCACCGCGCCATCGATCTCCATTAGCTTTAGCGCCCGTTCAAGCGCTCCGTGGGAGACATTAATCAGCGTCTGCAGTTGCCGAATGGTCAGTCCTTCCGCTCCTTCGAGTTGCTCCAGAACCTTCACCATCAGGTCCGCGGGTGGGAACGCCGTCCGGATAAAGTACGCCTGGATCTCATCATCTTCGCGCCCACTAAGCAAGATTCCGGAGGCTTCGTCAACGGCTCGTCCGGCCCGCCCCACCTGCTGGTAATAGGCGATGACCGACCCTGGACGCTGGTAATGTATCACGAATCCCAAGTCCGGCTTGTCGAATCCCATTCCCAGGGCTACCGTCGCGACCAGCGCCTTCACTCGGTTGGCTAGCAGATCGTCTTCGCGAGAGTTGCGCTCTTCTGCCGACAGGTCGGCATGGTACGACAAAGCCGTGATTCCCCGGCTTTGGAGCCAGCGGGCCACCCGTTCGGTGTCGGCCACGGTTAAGCAATAGACTATACCGCTCCCAGGTATTTCTGGCAAGCACTCCGAAAGCCAGGCCAGGCGCTCGCTCTGATCCAAAAGCCGGATATTCTGCAACCGTAGCGATGTTCGCGCCAGAGGTCCTCTTTGAATGAGTAGACCGCTCCCCAGTTGCGCTTCCACGTCGGCCACGACGCGATTGTTGGCTGTGGCCGTCGTGGCCAACACCGGCACTTTTGCAGGCAATGCCTGCAAAACACGAACGATGCGTCGATAGTCTGGCCGGAAATCGTGACCCCAATCAGAGATGCAGTGGGCCTCATCGACGGCAAACAGTCCGATTCGCCCGCCAAGAAGGGGCAGAACAGTCTTGAGGAAACGGTCGTTATTTAGACGTTCTGGTGAGATCAGGAGGATATCGCAGGCGTCCTCGGCGAGCACCCCCTCTATCGTCGCCCACTGCTCCTCGTTGGTGCTGTTAATGGTGACGGCGCGGATGCCGATCCTCTCGGCCATGGCGATCTGGTTGCGCATCAGAGAAAGGAGCGGGCTGATCAGCAGCGTGGGGCCAACCTTTTGGTCGCGCAGCAGCCTAGTGGCGAGAAAATAAACCAGACTCTTTCCCCAGCCCGTACGCTGCACCACCAGCACCCGCCGACGCTGATAGGCGATCGCCTTGATGGCTGGCCATTGCCCTTCGCGAAAGGACGTGCCAGGGCCCAGCATCTGTCGGAGCAATTGCCTCGCCTGAGATTCAAGTTCAGATTCGCCAGAAGCGGACACCACCGCTGCTCTATAACCTCTCCGAAACTTCGGGGGTAGTCTAGCACGGCCTTGCTGACCTGGCAATCGACTCGTTTTCCCTTTAGTGTTCGTGCTCAGGTCCAGATGGTCGCCGGCGGCTAAGGTCACGGGCTGACATATGGTACGGTAACCTATCTTGCGCTCTTTTTGGGTAGGCAGAGCTTCGCTTAGGGCAAAGATGTGATTTCCTGAGACAGGCTCCGCAGGTTTGCCGCTACAGGTAGTACTGGTTGGGGGGCAGACCTGCGTGTCTGCACTTGTCGAGGTCAAGGCGGTGCTCCTTGCAGCGTGGAACTAAGGATGAAAGCAACGCAACCTTTTTGCTTCACCCCTTGATCAAACTGGGAGCGGCGGCATAGTTTGTGCGGAATTATCGGCTTGATATACTGGGCTCGATCAAATAGCACGTATGCCGGGGAGACAAGCGAGATGCCGCGAATTAGGCCCCTGTTGGCCATGTTGGCCGTTGTGGCCCTCGTAGCGATGGGTTTGACTCTGCCTGTCTTCGCCCAGGAGAACGGTATCATCGAAGGAAGCGTGAAGGATGAGCAGGGTGCGGCCGTCGTTGGCGCCACGGTTACGGTGAAGAATACGGGCTCGGGCGCCCGGCGCACCACGACGACGGACAGCAGTGGCCTCTACGATGTAACCAACCTGGCCAAAGGGCGGTACAATGTGACCGTTGAGGCCAATGGTTTCACCGCGGAAACACAGAAGGATATAACCCTTCAGGTCGGAACTCGCGTCACCCTTGGGTTCACTCTCCGAAGGACAGTTGGCGAGCCGCCCCAAGCGCCTCGACCACCCGACACGTCTTTAAGTCAATCTCAGCCGCTGGCGGGTGGGCCACAGAATGCGGCTCCTCAGTCAACGGAGGTACAGCCCGCCGAAGCGGATGCTCTTCCGCGCACCGGGCAGCCCTTCCTTCATTCTGTCCTCTATCTCGCCGGAACCCTTTCCCTAATCCTTGGACTGGGACTGCGGGCACTTTTCCAAAAAGGCTAATACCATTTGCGTAACAATAGGCCGTCATCGGCGGGGGAGGTGGTAGGGGCAGGTCTCACGGACATTAACGAATCTCCGAAGCCCTAACTTTTGTAAAGCCTTCGGCCAGGCCTACACCTCGGAAGACGTCAGACCTGCCTCTACAACGTGCACACTGTCCCGTCCCCTCTGGCTACCACGATTACGAGATGCCTTGAGACACCGCGGGGATAAGAACGAGCTTCTACAGGTCCCTCCGGTTAAACACGGCGACGGCGGCACCGAGGGCGATTACGGTATAGAGCCCGGCGTAAACGATCATCGCTGTCGTGGGCGGGGTCGACGAGGCGAACGGTGCAGCGCTTACGTTCTGCGAATTCTCCAGCAGCACCACCCAGGCCGGCTGGAGGTAGTAAGAGGCGCCCCGCCACAGGATATCGCTGGGCATTAGCAGGCTGACCACAATACCAATGTAGTTCATCGCGTCGCTGTGCAACTGCGCCCCGATGATTTCGATCAATCCCCCCATCCAGGCCAGCCCGTACAGCAAGAATATACCTATTCCGTTGGCCAGCGTCGGCAGAAACGTTCCACCAAAGAAGCTGAGGCTCAGGACAACCAAGGTGACCAGCACCATCAGGGCGACGGCAGGAAGCGGCGTGGCCACGCGATAGCCGCCCACGAAATAGACGATGGCCAGGAGACTCCCGCTCATTGTCACCACATAAAGGATCAATACGGCCGCGTAGCCCAGCCATTTCCCCAGGACGATATCACGCCGCCGCAGGGGATGGGCCAGCAGAGCGTGGACCGTACCCGAATCGGTCTCCCCGGAAATGGCGTTTACGGAGACGAACATAGCGCTGATTCCGGCCAGGAAGTTCAGAACATAGAAGCCCATGATCGTCATCAGCGAGACGAACAGGGCGGCCTGGGCCGTGGGGCGGCCCTCACGGGCAAACTGCGCTCTGAGCTCCGGCAGAAGAACGGCCAGCCCAACGCCGAAGAGGACGAGGAAAAGGCCCCCTCCGACAACGGTAAGAAGCAACAGTTTCTTGCGCGCCGCTTCCTTAAGCGTCAGCCGAGCGATTAGCAGCGTCTGCACTAGCGCCCTCCCTCAACGGCCTGAACGAAGATATCCTCCAGCCGGTGCACGGCCGGCACCAGACCATAGAGTCGCAGCCCGAGGTCGTGAACGGCCCGCGCGGCCAGGGCCGCGGCCTCCACATCGGACACCGCCAGCACAACTTCCGTTTCGCTGGCTTCCTGGATGGTGCCGATGCGCTGAAGGCGGGTCCGCAGCTCGGCAGTCACCTGATCCACTGAGATACGCAACTCATTCTGGCTGGCGACCAGGGCCGAGAGGGAACCGCTTCGGATCACCAGGCCCCGGTCGACGATGGCCACGTTGTCGCAGACGAGCTCTACCTCGCTGAGCAGGTGAGAGTTCAGAAACACCGTCACCCCTTCGGCTTTCAGTCTATGAATCAGATCGCGAACCTCCCGGCGACCCAGAGGGTCCAACGCCGAGGTAGGCTCATCCAAAAGGACAAGCTCAGGCGAATGAACCAGGGCATGTCCCAGGCCGGCCCGCTGCTGCATCCCTTTGGAATAGCCCCTGAGACGAAGATCGGCCGCCTCTTCCAGGCCCACCAGCCGAAGAGTCTCTTCAACTCTCCGCTTTCGCTGAGATTCGTGGAGTCCGGCGAGCCGAGCGTAGAAATCCAGCAACTCCCGGCCGGTCAGATATTCATAAAAATAAGGATTTTCCGGCAGATACCCCACCTCGGGCGAAGCCCGGCTGCTGGGCACGCCGGTGCATGCGCGGTCCGGGGTGGAAATGAGGCGGCGTGCTTTCGCTACTGGATCGCCGGGGGCGAGACCAAAAACCCGAACCTCACCGGACGTCGGCATGACGAAGCCCATCATTATCTTGATGGCGGTGGTTTTCCCGGCGCCATTGGGACCGAGAAAACCGAAAACCTCGCCCTGGGAAACCCGCAGGGAGAGGTTCTCCAGGGCGACTTTGCCATTCCTATAGACCTTACGAAGTTGCTTTACCTCGATCAAGCTCATTCCCGCGTCCTACTGCAGTGATCCGGCAAGGCCGAGTAGCTGCTGTTGCGAGACCATCCCGGCGAGGCCGAAAACGACGCCGTCACGCTGCCAGATGAGCCCACTTACTCCCGAGGCCAGATCGGAAACGATTAGCCCCTGGGCGCCCCCTACGGACACCTCACGCGAATCCGCCTCGTCGCGCGGAATGGGTATGGGAACCGTAGTCGTCCAATCGTCAATGGCGCGCAGTTGGGCCACGGTATCCGCCGGCAGCCCAGGGACGCTGAGAAGGAACTGGCGTAACTCCGCCAGGTTGGTGTTGCCCTCGACGACGGCGGTGGGTGAGTTAAGCTGGGCCACCACCAGCGCCGGCTGGCCAGTGTCATCCCCATAGGCCTGGATCACCGCGCCAGGGACGTTGATCACCAGTCTTGCTCCATCAAGTTGAGGTGGCACGCTGGGATTTGAGGCGCCAGCGCTCCGTAGGTACGCTTCGGCCTTCTGACGATCCACCGTGAAGGTCGCTTTGGCTGGCTGCGTTGTCAGCACCGTGGGCGACCCCGTCACTCCCGGCGGGAGCATCGTGGGACGTCGCACCTTCAGCCCGAGGTTCGCCCCAACTTGATCCAACGACTCATCGGTCACAGAAGCCGAATACTCTCTTGCCGATGGCATCGTCATCGTGCCCAGGCTCTCCAGTTTAGCCAGGGCCTCAAATGGCACCCTTGGATCGACGGTGACGGCCTGGAATCGCTGTGGGCGAAACAGATTCAGAAACTCAACCGCGGTGGCTCGGCCGGCCGGAACGAGCGATAGACCGGCGATGGGTATAACCACCAGAAGGAACACCGCCGCCAGCGCCGCCGCCAGCCCCGAGCGCTGACGTAGAGAAAAGACAAGCACTGGCATTCTCCATCTCCTTTCATATCTGTCAGGTGGATTGGGTTGACCATTCCGTTTGCCGGGATTAGCACCGGCCGGGGCAATCTGCTCCTGCGATCGCGAGCGCCGGTCATCGCCGATCCGCGCTTGGAGAGACGCCCACACGCGCTCCTCCTGGCTCGCGGCCACTTCTGGCGCCGCGATGGAAGACCTCAGGTGAAACGCCACAGTGGCCGCATTGGCGCGTACTCGCTCCAGGCGCGCCCGGCACGGTGGACAGGCTGCCAGATGTCCCTCCAATCGACCGACCGCAACGGAATCGAGCTCTCCGTCGACATAAGCCCGAATGGATCCGGCCGTCTCACATTTCATTGGTGCACCTCTTCCATCTTTCCATAAAGGCCAGTTCGGCCCTGGCCAAGAGCGTCCCCACCGAACCAGGCGCAACCCCGATAACCCTGGCTATCTCAGCGTAGGAGAGCCCGCTATGGCGCAGAACGAGGCCGGCCCGCGCCCGTGGGGGAAGCTGCCGCAGCAGCTCACGTACCAGCCTCTGCTCCTCAGCCCGCACGATCACCTTTATCGGATCGGAGTCGGCCGCTCCCGCCATCGTGTTGGCCAATTCCAAGTTTCCCAGTCGATTCATTCGAGCCTTCTCCCTCCGACGCCCGCGCGCTGCGTTCAACCCCAGATTGGTGACCACTCGCACGAGCCAGGCCCTCACCTCGACTTCGGCCTGCCGCAGCACCGGCGCGTCATACAGCCGCAGAAACGCCTCTTGGGTTAGCTCTTCGGCCTCGGAGTCAACAGCGGCGAAGCGGCTGGCGATGGTCAGGATCCGCGAGTAGTGCCGGCGGTACGCCGACTCAAAGGCCGTCTCCACATCAAAAGTTGGCTCTATCATTTCGTCTACTATATCAAACACCGCCGCGGTCTAGAAAATGGCAATGACATAGTGGGGCGACCAGGAGGTTTTCCCCGCCCTAGGGCGCCTGTTGCCTAACCACCTGGCTCTCCAGCGGCTCCACTTCGCGGGCGTGGCGAAGAAAAAGGGCCGGCA
>JAMDCE010000383.1 GCA_023489135.1 Chloroflexota bacterium | reverse complement strand
TGTGGACGACATTGCCGAACATAAAGAAACTTCTGGATGCTTGCCGCGAGAAGGGACTATGCGTAGTCTATACTCGCGGAAATCCCGTCACGAGAGAATTCATCGGCGTCGCCACAAAGGGGCACACCCGATCAGGCAAAGCGGAACTGAGCGGGGACAGGGAGGAGATTCCCGACCTGATAGCTCCACGGGCTGGTGAGTGGGTCCTGGAGAAGCCTCGCGCGTCTGCATTCTTCGGGACACCGCTGGCAGTTTACCTTCACCAGCAAGGGGTGGATTCCGTACTTGTGACAGGAGTAAGCACCTCAGGCTGCGTCCGAGCGTCAGTCGTGGACGCTCACTCACACGGATTTCCCGTTTTCGTCATCGAAGAATGCACCTTCGATCGAGCCGAGATGTCGCATCTCGTCAGCCTTTATGAGATGAATGCCAAGTACGCCGACGTCGTCACACTCGGCGAAGTCCTCGAATACGTGGGCGCGTTGCAAAGATAGGGTTCGCGGACGCAACAGCACGCGCCCAAACTCCCGCCTTTGTCCCAGGATACCTATGCTATAATGATAATAAGTAATGTAACTGCACGCGTTTGAAGGCCATCGGAGTCGTCAAGAGCGACCTGTTTCGAAGACAGGGAGCCAGTGCGGTGCAACATGCCGAAGCTTGACTTGCGAGCAGGAACCATCGCGCTGTCGGTAGCTGTTCTGCTAACGCTGGCTATCATTATTGGCTCGCGAAACCTGCGTGACTTCGACGCCGCGCTCATCGGCTATGCAACAGCCACCGTATTTGCCGCCCTGGGCGTAACTTACCGCTTTGTCCTCTGGCTATCCCGTCCGCCCACTCGCCTCTACTGGGCTCGCGGCTGGCAGCTTTTCGCCTCCTGGAGGAACTTCCGTCGCTACGGCTGGCTCATTCCCCAGGCTATCATCGGCGACATAGCAGTTCAGAACTTCATTCTTCCACGCGGTATAGAGCGATGGATTATGCACTTCTGCCTGTTTTGGGGAGTGATACTGGCCAGCGCGATTACTTTTCCCCTCGTCTTCGGCTGGATTCGCTTCCATTTGGTTGGCACCGCGGATTACCAGTTGCTCGTCGTCGGAATTCCAATACTAACCTTTCCTGTGCGAGCGGCCCTCGGCTTCCTCATATTTCACTTCCTGGACGTTACCGCGATACTGGTAATAATCGGCGTGGCCATCGCACTGTGGCGGCGCTGGACAGACAGGGGCTTGATGCCCGAGCAAGAGTTTGGCTTCGATTTCCTGCCGCTCTTTCTTTTGCTGGCGATTTCCGTGAGCGGGTTGCTCCTCACCGCCAGCAGTATGCTCTGGGCAGGGAGTTTCTACTGGTTCATCGCCCTGGCCCATCAAGGGTTGGTCATCCTGGCTATTCTCTACATTCCTTTCGGAAAGTTCTGGCACGTGCTCGAAAGGCCAGCGAGCGTCGGCATCAGATTATACAAGCAAGTGACCACTCTCACTGCTGGACGGGCCTGCGTGCGCTGCGGACGAACGTTTGCTGCAGAGCAATTCGTCGAAGACCTCAAGCAAACGCTGCGCGATCTCAACCAGGATTATTCGATGGGTCCTCAAGGGCAATGGCTCCAGGACTACTGCCCAGAATGCAAGCGGATGCTCCGCGCAAACACCTATTTCGCCAGGGTCCAGCGGGAATTCCTGTGATACGGTGGTCAAGTGTCGGTAGACAAGTACGTTTTCGAACGCCAAGTGGATAAAGCAATCGATTTCCTGGAACGTGGGCCTGTGCCGGCCGACTGGACGACGAGCGATAAGATCGACCGACTCGTGCCGACGCACTGCCCGTTCTGCAGCGTCCAATGCGCGATGTACCTGAAGGTTTCGAGAGGCAGGGTCATTGGCGTCGAGCCGAGGGAGGACTTCCCCGTCAACGAGGGGAGATTATGTCCCAAGGGCGTATCTGCTTATCAGCAAGTGACACATCCCGCGCGGCTAACGTACCCAACCATCCGCAAGAACGGGCAACTTGTGAGGGCAACCTGGGACGAGGCGCTCGATCTCATAGTCGGGAAGTTCAAGGAGATTCAGGAACGATACGGGAAAGACGCGGTGGCGGTGTACGGAGGCTCGTCGATCACTACCGAGAAAGCCTATTTGATCGGTAAGTTTGCTCGCGTGGGCCTCGGAACAGCGAACGTCGATTACAATGGTCGCCTCTGTATGACGTCGGCGGCGGGCGCTAACCTCAAGGCTTTCGGCATCGATCGCATGCCGTTTCCGCTAACTGACGTCTTGATCGCCGATTGCCTCCTGGTCGCCGGCAGCAATATCCCTGAGACATTTCCAGTCATGATTCACTATCCCTGGCGGGCGCGCGACCGAGGGGCCAAGTTGATTGTCGTCGATCCGCGCAAGACCCAACTCGCCCGCACTGCCGACATCCACCTTCAGATTCGCCCCGGTTCCGACCTGGCTCTCTTCAACGGCCTGCTGAAGGTGATAATCGAGGAGGGCTACGTCGATAGGGAATTCGTGGCGCAGCGAACGGACGGGTTCGATGCCGTCACAAAGGTCGTGGCCGACTATGCGCCCGACCGCGTTGCCGAGATATGCGGCGTTCCCGCCGAAAGCATCGTCTCGGCGGCGAGAATGTGGGGACGGGCGCCACGAGGGATTCTTTTCACCGCGCGAGGGGTAGAGCACCAGTCGAAAGGGGTTGATAATTGCCTCTCTGCCATAAACCTGGTGCTGGCCACGGGCAAGATTGGCAGACCAGGCTGCGGCTACAGCACGTTGACGGGACAGGGCAACGGCCAGGGAGGGCGCGAGCACGGCCAGAAAGCCGATCAATTGCCTGGGATGCGCCGCATCGACAATCCCGAATCCAGACAGCACGTGGCACGTGTCTGGGGAATTCGCGAAGAAGACCTGCCCTATGCAGGCGCCTCGGCGGTCGAGATGATGCGTTTGATAGGCGAAGGCAAAATCCGCGGCCTCATCTCGATCTGCAACAACTCGATGGTCTCGATTCCCAATCTCAACTGGCTGCGGGAGGCGCTTGGCCGCCTGGAAATGTACGCTGTCGTAGACTTTTTCCTGTCGGAAACCGCCGCTCCATTCGCGCACGTCTTGTTGCCTGGGTCAGCCTGGGCAGAGGACGAGGGCTTGGTCACGCAAATGGAGGGCAGAGTAGTCAAGTACAACAAGGCAGTCGATCCGCCTGGTGAAGCGAGAGTCGATTGGCAGATAATCTGCGACCTGGCCCGGCGTCTAGGCAAGGGCGAGTACTTCCAGTTCGAATCGGCCCGTGCCATCTTCGACGAACTGCGAGAGGCTTCCCGAGGGGGACTGGCGGATTATTACGGGATCACTTACGAGAAGGTGGAGGCCCGAAAAGGCGTCTTCTGGCCATGCCCTGACCTGAATCATCCTGGCACGCCTCATCTGTTCGAGCATCGTTTTTTCCATCCTAACGGGCGCGCCGCGTTCATCCCTGTGGGGCATCGTCCGCCGGCCGAGGTTCCCGACGAGGATTATCCATTTTATCTGAGCACAGGCCGTGTGGTCTATCACTACCTGTCCGGCAACCAAACACGTCGGCTTGGCTTCTTAATTGATCAGGCGCCCGATCCGTGGGTGGAGATTCACCCTGACGCGGCGCGGCGCATCGGCGTGGGCCACGGCGAGTTAGTGAAGGTGCGAACCAGACGTGGTGAAGTAGTATTGAAAGCGCTGGTGGCGCGCACCATACGGCCCGACACGCTGTTCATCCCATATCACTGGGGAGTTCCGAAGGCGGCAAATCTGCTGACGAATCCAGTCCTCGACCCCGTCGCGAAAATCCCGGAGTACAAGGTCTGCGCCGCCGCCCTGGAGTTGCCTTAAGGGGAAGGTAGATGCTGGACTTGCAGCGCACCATGATTCTTAGCCCACAGCACTGCATCGGCTGCCGCGCCTGCGTGGTCGGATGTCGGGAGTGCGAGACTCATCGAGGACTGGCGATGATCTTCGTCGATTTCCTTGATCGCTTCAACTCCTTCGCGACAAATCCTTCCTTGTGCATGCACTGCCAGGAGCCGCCAGCCCCATGCGCCCAGGTCTGTCCGACGCAGGCGATCCTGATCACTCCCGACGGCGTCGTGCAGGAGGCGCTGAAGGAGCGCTGCATCGCCTGTCTCAACTGCGTGAACGCCTGCCCCTTTGGCATTCCCAAGTACGAGCCAGCGCACAATCTCCAGTACAAGTGCAATATGTGCTATGACAGGGTGGTCAATGGGCTGAAGCCAATGTGCGCCACGGTTTGCCCGAGCGGCGCCATTTTCTATGGCACTTACGAGGAGATGGTGGCCCGCCAGCGGGGGAAGCCCGTGAACGTCCATCGGTTCGGGAAACAGACAGTCCACACCAGAGTGTACGTGGTATCTCCTCCTGAGTTGGAGATCGTACCTGTTGAGCTGGTGCCTAGCTTTGCCGACGCGCTGGCGGAACAATCGGCAAACGAGGAGGAACGATGATGCCCGAAACGGAGCTCGAGCTCGAACGGGAGCAGCCGTTTCCGTATCATACGCTCAATTTCCCCTATCATCGCTCGCTCGATGCCCTGGTCACCAGGAGAGATTTCCTGCGCCTTCTGGCGCTGACCTCACTGGGACTATTTGTCGGCAATATCATCGTAGCCATTCGAGCAATCACCACCCGGCCTGCGGCAACTCCGCGAGTTGCGATAGCTCGGGTAGCTGAGGTGCCGGAAGGCACAGCTATCAACTTCGCCTATCCAAGCCCCGAGGACCCGGCCATTATGGTACACCTGCAGGGTGCGGCCTTTGCGGCCTATAGCCAGGTCTGCACCCACCTGTCCTGCGCAGTCTATTACGCCAGAGAGACCAACAGGCTCGAATGCCCCTGTCACGAGGGCTACTTCGATCCTCAGACGGGCCTGGTTATCGCCGGTCCGCCGCCGCGTCCTCTGCCGCGAATAGCCTTGCAGATCGAAGATGGAGTGATCTTCGCCACAGGAGTGACTGTATGAAGATTTACCGTGCTCCGGACGTGCGCAGAACGTCAGGAAACATCGCGGCGGTTCACGCTCAAATCGCCATCGTGGCACTAGTGGTCGTCGGCCAGCTCTGGCTGCTCACCGTCGGGCTGGACCTTTTGCTCTCGGGAGATACGACTGGCGCTGTTACCTCGGCGGTCGTATCTGGACTGGGATTCCTGATCAGCCTGGGCGCCATCCTGGCATATCGAGAATAGCCGATGCTTCACTATCGCAACGTTGCTCTGGCGCTCGCGACCGTGGCATTTACCCTGTGCTTTGCCGTGTGGGGACTTATTGCGCCCCTGGCACCACAGTTCAAGGAGATGTACGATCTGTCGAGCACCGAGGCCGGCATCCTCGTGGCCGTGCCTGTTCTCCTCGGCTCGCTGGCACGAATTCCAGTAGGGCTTCTCACAGATCGCTATAGCGCCAGAATCGTCTTCACTGCCTTACTGCTCTTCTTATTGATTCCAACACTATTGATCGGCTTCGCCAATAGCTATCCCTTGCTGCTATTCTGGGGATTCTGGCTGGGCACGGCCGGGTCAACTTTCGCCATCGGTGTTCCTTACGTTGCCCAGTGGTTCCCGCCCGCGCAGCAGGGATTCGCGCTAGGCATCTACGGGATGGGGAACATTGGCACCGCTCTATCGAGCTTTCTAGCTCCGATGGTGTCTACCGCTTACAGCTGGCCAACCGTCTTCTGGCTCTTCTTACCGGCCCTGCTGCTCATGGCCGTCATCTTCGCTCTATTTGGACGCGAGGCCGCACCTCCTGCACAGTTGGAGCCCATCGGCACTCGTCTCAAGGCCTTGACGCGACCGCTGGTTTGGATTCTGACGCTTTTCTATTGCATCACCTTTGGCGGATTCGTCGCCCTGTCGATCTATCTACCAACTTTCCTTGTCGACACTTTCGGACTGATGAAAGCCGATGCTGGAGCACGGACAGCGGGATTTGTTATCGTGGCAACGCTCACTCGTCCAGTCGGAGGATTACTGTCCGATCGCTGGGGAGGAGGCAGAGTACTGACGTGGATATTCGTCGTCATCGCAGCGCTAGCAGTTGTGCTGGCCTTCGGGCCGGAAATGCGGCTGGCCACAGTAGCGTTTCTCGGAATCGCAGCGAGCCTGGGTCTTGGCAACGGAGCGGTGTTCAAGCTGGTTTCCCAGTACTATCCGACTGAAGTGGGCACTGTAACCGGCCTGGTTGGCGCCGGGGGTGGCATCGGTGGGTTTTTCCCGCCGATAGTTATGGGCTTCGTCAGAGATGCTACTGGCTCCTTTGCTATAGGATTTATGCTCCTATCCGAGTTTGCGCTGGCGGCGCTTATTCTGAACCTTTCGGTAATTCAAAGGAAAGCGAATGACCTGACGAAGTAGGGGTGCAGGTGATCATTGACTAGTAGCTTGCCGTAAGATACTATCTGACTTAGAAGACTGAACGCACGCGAGCACGTGAGAAACGACCATGACCACGGTATGTCAGACAGTGCGAGGTAGCCATGGGAGAGGATGCTAACGTGACGGAATTCGAGCGCTGGTCCAAGCAGGCAGAACACGATCTGGCAGCGGCGCGCTCTAGCTCCAGAGCAGGCAATTTCGAGTGGGCCTGCTTTCAGGCACAGCAAGCA
>JAMDCE010000609.1:6033-6654 GCA_023489135.1 Chloroflexota bacterium | reverse complement strand
CGACGACGATGCAAGGGGGACGACCTCCTGGTAGCCGCCCGTGGCAAGTATGGTCGCCCTGCTCCGAATGCCCACCGCCCTTCCCCAGGCCAGGTCCCAGGCGAGGGCCCCCACGACCCTGTCTCCACCGCTCACAAGGTCCAGGACGAACGTGTCCTCCATAAGAGTAAACGCCTCGTGCTCCCTGGCACGCTTCAGCATGCCGGTAAGCAGGCCGCGCATCGTCACCGTGTAGAGCGTCCGCGGGTACATGCAGCCAGGGTCGTGTACTACCATGAACCTGCCGTCTTCGACGCGTTCGAAGTCCGCCCCAAAACGATCGGCCTCCATGACGCGCTCGTGCGCCCGGCCGGCCAGCGCCCTTGCCAGAGCAGGTTCGTTTAGACCCTGGCCCTGCTGCATGGTATCGGCGAAGTGTTGGTCGGGGTTGTTACGGGGGTCGTACTCGGGCATCGAGGTCTGGAAGCCGCCACCGGCAGTGGGCGAGGCCCCGCTGCGAGCAACCGGGCCCTTGCAGGCAAGCACCACCGAGGCGCCTGCTTCCAGGGCCGCGAGCGCCGCCCGGACGCCCGCCACTCCGCCGCCGATGACCAGGACATCGCAATCAAGCACGGATCCGAT
>JAMDCE010000609.1:0-5963 GCA_023489135.1 Chloroflexota bacterium | reverse complement strand
GGGGGCGAGGCCCGGCGGCGAGCAACCGGGCCCTTGCAGGCAAGCACCACCGAGGCGCCTGCTTCCAGGGCCGCGAGCGCCGCCCGGACGCCCGCCACTCCGCCGCCGATGACCAGGACATCGCAATCAAGCACGGATCCGATCCTCCTTCCGGGCTGGGTCAGAATAGGGAAACCGGAGGCAAGCGGCCAGAAGCTGTGGCCGCCACGGTGCAGTACGCCAGGACCGGCGGAATTCCGGTAACCTGGCCCCCGGGTGTTGGCATGGCAGATAATAGACGCGACCCTGCCTTCTGTCAATCAGTCCTGTCAGAGGTCAAGTTTCTCATCTAGATACGGGACATATGCAGTAAGTTCGCGCGGAGCCATATATTATCAGACTACCTCTCAGCAGTTGGCTCGCCTCAACTAGGTCACCGATCCTCTAGCCAACTTCCGCTCGTTCCGATAATTACCCTTACCGGTACCACCCTCCTCCTTTTCACGCTCTTTATACCAGGCCGGCGGTTCCATATAATGGGTTTATTGTACGGTTATCGGAACCGCTTTTCTTTACTTTCTGCCGTTGACCGGACGAGGGCTCGTCTGTTAATTTGGAGCAAGACGAGAGAATGGAGCCCGAAAACCGGTGGATGAAACCGTGATAACGAGGCGACCAGAGTGATTGCCCTGCCTATCTTGGAGGCAGAAGCCTGACCGGAATAACCAGGGCGAGGAAGCTTGCGCCCTTCAGGGAATACTTCGGGTTTCTGTAAGGACATGGCGTATCGTCGAGTCGCCGACGAGAGGGGTGGAAATGCCGAGAAAGGAGAAGAACAGGCCTTCGCTTGAGTAAAGGGGTTGGAACGTTGAAACGCTCCAACGTCGTCTATCCCCAGCCTAACTCCCGTAGGCGAGCGTCGTCAATCCCGAAATGGTGGGCAATCTCATGGATCACCACCCTCTGCACTAGCTTCTTTATTTCCTCGTGAAAATGGCTGTGACTCTCGATAGGCCCTTGGAAAATGGTAATCTTGTCTGGTAAGACCATCGTATAACCGCTGCTGCGCCTGGACAAGGGGATGCCCTCGTACAAGCCAAGAAGACCTGTGGTGCCGCGTCCTTTCAACGCTTGCCGGCTCGGCCAGTCCTCTATCACGATTTCGACGTTGGCAAGCTTATCGCGGAACTCTTCGGGTAAGGTATCGAGGGCTTCGCTCACCAACTTCTCAAAAGTTCCGCGCAGCATCTCTGTCCCCTTAGCGAATAAACCGGACCACTTCGTCAAGAGGGCGTCGCGGTGTTCTCGGTCCCTTCCTTGAGGGGACTCCCACCGGCACGAGAGCGATGGGCCTTTGATGAGACGGAAGGGTCAGTAGATTGGCAACCGCTTGTTCCGAGAACGCCCCCACCCAGCATGCGCCAAGATCTAAGGCGGTTGCCGACAGCAGAAGATTCTGCGTCGCCGCGGCGGTGTCTTGGAGGCAGTAGAGGGACGAACCCCGCTCCCCGTAGCGACTGGCGGAGCGGGAGAGGTCGGCGCAGACCACTATCACCACAGGAGCCTCTGCCAAAGACTCCTGGCCGAAGGCTGCTCGGGCTAGATCTTGCCTGGTCTTATCATCGCGAACGACGACAAAAAACCACGCCTGGAGATTGCCCGCCGAGGGGGCCATGGTGGCCGTCTCCAAGAGCCTACGCACTTCGTCATCTTCGATGTCTTTCTCCCGATCGAAATGCCGGATGCACTGACGCCTCTTGGCCGTTTCCCAGAAATCCATCGTCAGTCTCTTTCCGCGGGCCAATACTCTTTAAACTGGTCACCGCAGGCGATCAGGTAACCGATCGCTCGCTCGGCCTTCTCATATCTCTTAACTAGCGTCCAAAAAGCGGGAGAGTGGTTCGGCTGGACGAGGTGGGCGAGTTCGTGGACGAGGACGTAATCCAGAACCCAGTGAGGCATCTCGGCTAAGCGGTCGGAGACCCGGATGGTCCCCCGGCCTGGAGTGCAGCTACCGTACCGCGAGTTCTGGTTCGTGACATACCGTACGGAGGCGACGGCCAGCCGGCCATCGAAATAGCGCTTGTTAAGTTCTTGGGCCCGTCGCGATAGCTCCTTATCGAGGTTCAATTCGCGGCGGCGTTGGTTCCTGGTAATCCTCTCGACCAGCTTCTCGACGTATTCTCTCTCTTCATCGGCGGTCAGCCCAGCCGGCATCCGAATGATGATGTCGTCGCCAACTAATCTGGCGCTAGCCGTCCTCTTGCGCTGACCACTTCGAATAATCTGGACATTCATTCTCTTTTAGTCACCAGTAACGAAGACTTTCCAGTCCCCGTGAATACCCTCCTCGGTCACGCCGTAGTATACGTGTAGGCCATTTTTGCCATCCCGCTGAACCAGATCGTAGCGCCTCAGGCCGGCCCTCTTATAGGTTTTCCAGAGACCAATATCCTTCTGCCAGGTGATGTCGCTCTGCGTGAGATCATGGTCTTCTTTCTGCGTAATGGCGTAGCGCCACAGGCGTCGCGCCGAGAAGCGGGTCACGTTTTGCACGATGTTCCCGTTTCGGAGGTCCTTCATTATATGATAGAGGATGTTGTCTCGCTGGACTGAGTCGACAATCTCAACACCTGTCTTGGGCGGCTCGACCATCGGGGCTTCTTCAGCGCCGGTTGTCACCTCTGGGGCTGGCTCCGTAACTACCTCGGCCACCTCGGGCTTCTTCGGCTCAAATTCTACCTCTCGCCGGGCATCCAGCACCAGGCGGACGATTTCATCTCGCACGGCCAGGCTGGTCTCTGATTCCTGCCTGATGTACACTTGGCTGGATCCCAGGACGTACGGGGTGTCAGGGCCTTTCGGGACGTTCACCTGGAGGAGTATTTTCCCATCGCTAGTCTTGCTGTCTATGCTCACGTCGAGCAAGGGGGAGATGTTCTTGTGCACCTCCCGCTTGAGAATCTCGACCGCCTCCTCTGGGTGTTCTATCCCAAGAGGGGGAACACTCGGATTCGCGCCGACGCCAATGTAGATAGTTCCACCGTTGGTGTTAGCGAAGGCGACGATGTCCTTGAGAATAGTATTGGACTTGTTGCGCTTGGTTCCGAGCCGCTCGTGGAAGGACTGAACCAGATTGGGGCCTTCTTCCCGCGCGGCCTTGATATGGTCAAAGGGCGCCTCCGTGGGCCGGGAAGGACGAGTGCGAGAGAATCCGTCGCTGAGGAATAGCTGCTTAAGCGCGGCGAAGCTAACCTCCGGAACCAGGACCTCTGTCGCTCTTTCGCCAATGCCGCAAGCCTTCGTGCGATCGGCCGGGTCTCGGTCCAACTGGTGGGCATCAGATCCCTGGATGCAATGCATCCGCCGCGGATACTCCGGCTTGCTGCCGTTGTAGAAGGCCGCCGTGCGCCTGCGACTGGCACTCTCCAGGTCCGTCACCTCCAGAGCGTGGAGATTGGGATCCTGAGTGTAAGAGATCTTAGTCTGCCCGCCAAAATTGAAACCTTGCATGGCCACGCCGCTGGTCGAGTTGGCGTGCGCGGCAATAACTAGGCCGCCGGAGTTAGCGATGGTGGCATAGGCGGCCAAGACGTCTGTGGTGGCCCCTACCTCTGGACTTCCAAGGGCCATCTTGTCCTCGGCAACATTCAAGTCCAGCAGAATGTGTTCGATTCTTCGGAGCGAAGTCCGCTCGGAGAAGATTCCCAGGATATGAAAGCCCAAAGTAGCGGTGAACTCGAAACCTGGCAAAACCAGAATCTTGCTGAGGAGCCGGCGATACTCCGCAAGGGTGCGGGCCTCCGCGAGGGTGATGCGCTGAAGGCTCTCCAAGAGGGTGAGATTCTCGATCTCACCGCGCATCTTGGCGTAGCCACTTATGGTATTGTGATCGGTGAAGGCGATAACGTCTAGACCACGTTCCTCGGCCTTCTGGAGGATGGCCAGGTAAGAAACGTTTGGATCACGATAACATTGGGTCGAGGCAGGAGTATGAATATGCAAATCTATGCGCCGCCAACTCATTGAAGCGGCATGCGAACTCTCCTTGCCCTGCTGTCTTGTTTTCTTGTTGTTTGACACGTGGTTTTTCTAATAGGCCTGGCGTTAGCTTCCCTTCCTAATCTACGTTCCCAGAAATGTATTCTGGGAGTTGGTTTCGAAGCTCACGTTGTCGGCCGAAGTCTCCTTCTCATCAATAATAGGTTCTTGGAGGGCGAAGGCTTCGTTAATAACCTGGTCCATTTCTTCCACCCAAATGAATTCCATCTCGCGCCTGACGTTGCGCGGGATTTCGACGACGTCGCGTTCGTTCTCCTGCGGCGCGACAATACGTTTGATTCCAGCGCGATGAGCGGCCATTGCCTTTTCCTTGAGGCCACCTATGGGCAGAACCCGCCCGCGAAGCGTAATCTCGCCCGTCATAGCGACGTCACTTCGCACCGGACGCTTGGTTAGCGCAGAAATAAGCGCTGTCGCTATCGTTATTCCAGCCGAAGGTCCGTCTTTGGGGATGGCCCCCTCAGGGAGGTGAATGTGCAGGTCCACTGTCTCCTGGAAATCCCGGTCGATTTGGAGTTGTTCAGATCGAGACCTGGCGTAGCTAAGCGCGGCTTTGGCTGACTCTTGCATCACGTCGCCCAACCGACCCGTGATGGTCAAGCCACCCTTCCCCGGCATAGTCGCCACCTCGACTGGCAACAATTCGCCGCCGTGCTCGGTCCAGGCCAAACCGATGGCAACACCTATCTGGCCGGCACCAAAGCTTGTCTCATAGGGATAACGGCGAGGTCCTAGATACTCCTCGAGGCTGTGCGGGGTGATGCGGACCCGAGTACCTCTTGCTTGCACGAAGCGCCGTGCCGCTTTCCGACAGATGGCGGCCAGCCTTCTCTCCAAGTTGCGCACGCCAGCCTCTCGCGTGTAGTACCTGAGAATGAGGCGCAAAACCCGATCGGAAATCTCGATATAGTGCGGCTTAAGGCCGTGGGCTACCACCTGTTTCGGCAAGAGATGCCGGCGCGCTATTTGGACCTTCTCCTCCTCGGTATAACCGCCGATCTCGATCACTTCCATCCTATCCTGGAGTGGCCGGGGGACGTTGTACAGGACGTTGCCGGTGGTAATGAACATCACTTCAGAGAGGTCGTACGGGACCTCGAGGTAGTGATCGGTGAACATGTAGTTCTGCTCGGGGTCGAGCACTTCAAGAAGTGCCGCTGAAGGGTCGCCCCGGAAGTCGGAGGTCATCTTATCTATTTCGTCCAACAGGATGACGGGATTCCTGGTCCCCGCGTTCTTCACGGCCTGAATTATTCTTCCTGGCAGTGCGCCGACGTACGTCCGGCGATGACCGCGAACCTCCGCCTCATCGCGCACCCCGCCCAGGCTAATTCGGACGAACTTTCGACCCATCGCGCGCGCCACAGACTGGCCAAGGCTAGTCTTGCCGACTCCTGGAGGGCCGATCAGGCACAGGATAGGACCTTTCATCTTGGTGCTGGCCTCGGCCGTCAGTTGACGAACGGCCAGAAACTCGATGATTCTCTCCTTCACTTTTTCCAGGCCGAAGTGGTCTTCGTTAAGAATCCGCTCGGCCACATCTATATCGAGACAATCCGCGGTGTGCTCTTGCCAGGGGAGCGAAAGGATCCAGTCGACGTAATTCCGGATGACGGCGCTTTCCGGTGAAGTTGAGGTCATTCGCTCGAGCCGGTTGACTTCTTTGCGCATTCTGGTGGCCACGTCCTCGGGAAGGCCTTTGCTATCGATCTTCTCTCGAAGTTCCGATATCTCATTCCCGTGCTCGCCGCCGAGTTCGTCGTGAATAGCCTTCAGCTGCTCTTTGAGGTAGTATTCCCTCTGGTTGCGGTCCATCTGCTGGCGTACGCGGGAGCGAATGCGCTGCTCCATCTCGAGAATCTCGATCTCGTTGCTGAGGTAGGCGCCCACTTTGTCCAGCCGCTGATGATGGTTCAGCGTCT
>JAMDCE010000172.1 GCA_023489135.1 Chloroflexota bacterium | reverse complement strand
CACAGCATGGGTAAAAGCATCGATGCCGGAGGCCAGCGCCTGGCTAAAGGGAACCGTTCGCAATAGTAGGGGGTCGAGGATGGCTGTGGCAGGTGCGTTTGTCAAGCCGGTTACGGTTATCTTCCGCTTTGTGGCGGCATTGGTCAGAACGGTAATCCGAGAGACTTCACTGCCCGAGCCGGCTGTCGTGGGAATCGCGATGCAAGCCAGAGGTTTACACCCATACTTGTTTGCTCCCACGTAGTCGATCATACGGCCCCCATTGGCGGCCATTAGCATGGCACCCTTGCCAGTGCAAATGGCGCTGCCACCACCCGCGACCAGGATACAGTCACAGCTGCTAGCTCGAAGCAAATGGGCAACCTCGTCGACGGTTTCATCAGTGGGGTCTTGTGGTGCTTTGTCGAATACCACGACCGGAATCTCGGATTTGTGTAGCGACTCAAGGGCGACGCTCAATATCCCGGACGCCGCGACCCCTTGGTCGGTAACCAAGAATACCTTGGTCGCACCCAGTCGCTTGGCCTCGTGACCGGCCTCAGCCGAGGAATTCAGGCCGTAGATCACGTGTGTCGCAGCACTGAACCGGAATACGTCATCAAAATTCACTTCTTACCTACCTACTCGCTATAGTTTGACCGTACACAATGAACGGCCAGCGTTGCAGATTATGGTATACGCTCAGCGTGAGTGTTTGATTCGCGGTCCGTTTACTACAATCATAATGTCTCAGCCTGTTCTCCTCTGGACATGGTGTTCAGGTAGAGCGTCTTTATTCGAGCAGTGTGCTGCCGCGCCAGCGCCTCAGCGGTGGCCCCATCGTGCCCGGCAATTGCGGCCAGGATCTCTTCGTGTTCCGGCTGAGAGCTGTGGGGGATATCAGGGTAGGTCTGCATCATAGGGTAGAAAATGTAAATCTGCATACGGATAACGGGCAACAGCCTGATGATACAAGTATTCTGGCTTGCGTGAGCGATAAGCTCGTGGAACGCTTGATTGGCCCGAAGCCAGGAGGGCCAATCCTGATTCTCAGCGTATTTTGGCATGATGTCGAGGTATCGACGCAGGGAATCCAGCTCGCCGGTCGTAATGAGGCGCGATGCTCGGCGAGCGGCAAGCCCATCGACAACCTCGCGCACCTCGTAAGTGTGCAGCGCATCCTCCATGCTGGGCAAAGTTACCTGGATCCCTCCTTGAGGAAGAGAAGAAACAAGGCCTTCGTTCTCGAGCTTTGCCAGGGCTTCCCTCAGTGGTGTCTTGCTGATGCCCATTTCGACCGCCAGCTTCTCCTGAACCAATCGCTTGCCCGGCGGCAGGTATCCGCGAAGGATCGCATCCCGCAAGAGCCGGGTCGCTTCCTCGACAAGGCTCGTCCTCTTGACTATCAGGCCGCCTTCGCCTTGAGCGTTCTCCACGTTAGACTCCGTATACGTTATGCCGTATGCGTGATACATTATACGCTCGGTCTGCCACTTGTCAATATGCTGCGCAAGTCGGTGGAGCGGTTTGCATTAGCATTTAGCCAGCTACCAATCCGGGCCTCGGCAGGCGAGACTTGTGGAACGTAGTGCAGGGGCTCGTCCCCTGCTGGAGGGGCGCGAGCGGGGGACAAGCCCCCGCACTACGGCTGGCTAAAGGAAAGCGCAAGCTGCTGTAGTATCTAGCTGTCGAGCGACCGTGGGCATCAGGGCGGCTATTGACACCTGGGCAACTCGGCCCTGGATCGTCTTGCCCACGGGGCCTATCAGATCGTGATCGAAGGCCCCACCTATCGTGCCAAGAAGGCAGCGGTTGTCCTTAGTATCTAGCGTAGCCTGGGGAGCTCGGTCTTGGTGGGAATCTATGAGATAATTGCTGGAATAACTTTGTACTCAGCAACGAACTCGATGAGCTTATGGACATCAACACCAAACCAACCTTCTGTCCCTACTGCGACTCCCGTGCCATCATCAAGAAGGGCTCGCGCAAAAACCTCTACCGCCGCATCCAGCTCTACTTCTGCAAAACCTGTCGCAAGTACTTCTCCCCTCTCCCCCTGAAACGAGTCAAATACCCACCCCGCTTAATTCTGCGGGCGATATCCCTCTATGATCTGGGCTACTCCCAGGAGGAGGTGTCAAAGCTTATGACAGCCAAATACCACCTGACCATTCCCCGTCGCACAATCTCAGATTGGGCAGAGCGCTTTGCCCCAATCTGTACTTTCCAAAGGCTTCGCCCAGACGCCAAGAGCCTCTATAAGCCCGAGAAAATCATCGCCTCACTAAATCTTGACCACAACCAGGTCTATAGGTTCAGAATCCACCGCGCCAAGCTCGACCTTCCAACCAATGCCGTTCCCGAAAGAACCCTCGACCGGCTCAAGCAATATCTTGCAAGCATTCAAGACAAAGACTTCCCTCACGACCTCTTTCGAAAACAAGAGGACAACCAAGCAGCAAGATCGTCACAAACAGAACTTGCGACCTTGCCCTTGGTCAAACTGGAGAAACAGAACCTGGCCTGCGACCTGGCCAACTTGGGACTGCAGCTTGCCCGAACCAACAAGGAGCGCCACGACGCCGTCCAGTCGTTTATGCTCACAAACGACAGCACCACCATTGCCTGCGAGGTACCGGTTTATCTTACTCTGGAGGAGATTGCCTACTTTGCCCGAAAGGGCTTCCACATTGGCCTCGAAGATCAACAAACCCCTATCACCGGGCATATTGATGTCCTGCAGGTGAGGAACGGCTTGATCCATATCCTCGACTACAAGCCCGATGCCTACAAGGTTAATCCGGTCAGCCAACTGGTGATCTATGCGCTGGCATTGGCTTCAAGAAGCAAACTACCTCTAAGAGATTTCAAATGCGCCTGGTTCGACGAGAGGAACTACTTTGAGTTCTTCCCCCTGCACGCGGTTTACGCGAGAGCCAAAAGATGTGAACCGGAAAGACCTTGACAGCCGCTATTTAGCAAGAGTATAAATATCCAGACCGATCATCCGCTTCCACCAACGGCTGTTGTGCTTTCCAGAAGCGCTTTCTCGGCCGTACTCCTCATGCAACGGCGCTGAGTTCGTGGCACGAATCTGTACGAATCAACTGTTGGGTGACGTAAGAACACACGAGCCCATCCGGTGTTCCCTACGCCTCCCTGGGGGGGGTAATATGCCGGACAACGATCAGAATTGGATCACTACTAGGATTACGGAAGCCCGGGACCATTTCCCATCGGTTACAGAGGCCGCCCTAACCGCGCTGACTAATTTGTTAAACGGGAATCTTAGCGAACGGACGCTATCTTGCAAAGAGATCAGTAAAGTCGCGAGTGTTCTTATCGCACACATGGCCCCCGACGAGTCAAATGGCGAGGCTAACCAATGAGAATCAAGACCATCCAGTTGTCTTGGTTTCGCGGGGCCGCTGATCCAGTTTCACTCGAACCAGACTGCAAGTCAATGGTCGTCTATGGAGAGAACGGCTCAGGAAAGTCGTCTTTCGTGGACGGCGTCGAGTTTGTGCTCAGCAAAGGTCGAATCGGTCATCTGGCGCATGAGTACAGTGGTAAGCACCAAGAAAAAGGAATTATCAACACTCACAAGCCCCAGGACCGCGCGACTGAGCTAAGGATCAAGTTTAAGGACGGCTCGGAGCTGAAAACCCAGATCAAACCAAATGGCTTATCGACAAGCTCAGGGGCCGAAACAGTTGCGATGGAGACGTGGGAGTATCGATGTACGATACTGAGACAGGATGAGGTTGCCCAGTTCATCCACGACAGTAAAGGTGCGAAGTACTCAGCCTTACTACCCCTGATTGGATTGGACCAGTTGGAAGTTATTGCTGAGAATCTCCGCCAACTTGCCAAAGCCGTCGAGACCGAGTCGAAGCTTATACAGACGAGGACAATGCTCACCCAGGTTGAGACCAAGCGAAAGACGGTCTTCGGCACAGATACCGACGTCGAGATATTTTCGAGGCTGGAAGATCTGTGGCAAAAGTATTGCACGAGCAAGGCCCCGATGCAGGATATGTTGTGCCTATGCGCGGACTTGGAAGCGGCCATCAACAAACGGATAGCAAGTTTGTCCGCCGATCAGAGGCAGCATCTCATCCTTGCCGATGTGGCCGGACTGAGGGTGAAGGATAACGTCGTGGCAGTCCGAACTGCTGACGCCGATCTTTCCGGTGCGGTCGAGCCACTGATCCATGAAAAGTTGAACGTCTTACTATCTGCCAATAAGTTCGCCGGTGCTCTAACAGATGAGACAGAGGTAAAATGCCCCGCCTGCGGGCAAGTGGTCACTGTCGATTCTTTCCGCACACATATACAAGCCGAGCGAGAGCGTCTCGAACAGGTTATTAAGGCATTCGAAACTCGAAAAGCCGCCATAGGCAGTTTGTGTGACACAGTTAAGTGCCTTAAGTTAAGTTTCGATAAGGCTGACGTAAAACCTTGGCGGGACGAACACTCACAGAATGGTCTAAGAGATAGCTTTGCGCATCTGGACAGGGTCAACGCCGAGGTACTCCGCGAGTCATGCACCGAGGAAGACCTTAAGGCGCTAGAGGAGGGATTACTGCCCCTGATTGTTGCGGCGGCATCTGCATCCCAAGGTACGGCGCCAGACGCTAGAGGCCACCTAGACGCCCAGCAGAAGGTCGGAGCCGGCAAGGCCGTTATCGAGGCCAAAGATCAGGCCGCCGCAGTGAAGCGCGCCGAGGCGCTTATCTCCTTTATTAACCACTTGGAGCGTGGGGTCCGCGAGGAGCTCAGGCAGCGCTCTCAAACAGTGATCGACGAGATTTCGGCTGATGTACAAGCGATGTGGTCAATTCTACATCCGGGGGAACGAATCACAGATGTGCGCCTCTATCTCCCGGAGGAAGCAGATAAAGCCATCGACATAAGTTTGAAGTTCCACGGCGCCGAACAGAACTCTCCTAGGCTTACTCTCTCCGAGGGCAATAGGAACAGTCTTGGTCTCTGTATCTTCTTGGCAATGGCAAAACGCCAGGCGTATACAGATCGGCCCCTAATCCTCGACGACGTGATTGTCAGCCTAGATCGGAATCATCGCGGCATGATCGTCGAACTGCTGGAGAAAATTTTCAAGGGACGGCAGGTGGTGATCCTAACCCACGACCGCGAATGGTACACGGAGTTGCGACATCTGCTTGGCGATGACAACAACTGGGTTTTTAAGACGCTCTTGCCATACGATACTCCAGAGATCGGCATACGTTGGTCACACAAAACAACGACATTCGGGGACGCGCGTGCCCATCTCAGTGCACGGCCCGATTCGGCCGGAAACGATGCGCGGAAGATCATGGATATTGAGCTCGCGCTTATCGCGGAGCGCCTTCAGGTGAGGCTGCAGTACTTTCGCGGTGAAAAGAATGATCAGAGGCTGGCCCATGAGTTTTTGGAACGGCTGGTTGCTGATGGCTCAAAATGCTTTCAGAAGAGGGTTGATAAGATCTATACAGACCACGCCGACGCAATCGCCGCACTCAGGGAGGCAGATAGACTACTCCTTGCTTGGGGCAACCGAGCATCACATACATTCAACCTCAAACGGTCGGAAGCGATCAAACTAATCGATGTCTGCGAAAGAGCCCTTGAATACTTTAAGTGCTCAACGTGTGGCAAGGCCGTTTGGTTTGTAGGTAACTCAAAGACCACCCAGTGTGAGTGCAGCGAGATTCGCTGGCGATACGGCAAGTGATAAGCGAGCTTGAGCTCACAATGATTAGGAAATGCAGGCTGGCTGATCTTGCTCCAATATGGTGTGAGAACCCAGTTGAGAACTTGAGCTGGAAAGAGCCGGACCCGATGCTATTCTCAAATATTCCGCTGATGTGGAAATTTCTTGATCTTATTGTACAAGACTGGAAACGTGATGCCGCTCGTTTCCAAGCAAAGATAGATGATTCAGTTACAGAGGACGAGAGGAGTTTCAATCCCTGCCAGGCCTTCCTCGATCTCCAGCCGCGCTATCTTTATGGTCTGTTTTCCTATACCTTCTTCTTCACTGCCTTAGAACGTGCTTACGACCAGCTGTACGAGCAACTCAACGCACTCAATCGTGACGCGTCCCTACGCGTGAAACATGATAAGAAGCCCACAGGCGGCTCGCTGGTAGATAAGATCAAGATGATTAGAAACCTGTCCGTCGCGCATATGGGATCACCCAGACAAAGGCGAATAGATGTCAAAGCCGCAGCCATGTGGCAGCCGTTGGCTATTGGCAAAGCTGTTAACGAGCCGTGGAATCTGGTAAATTACTTGTTGACGCTTGCTAAGTTTTACTTCTATACTAATAAAGATGTCTGTCCGAAAATGCAACTTTAAAAAGATCGGACTTGTCGCTATCCTAACGTTGATTGTTGTATCAATCCTTTTCTTGGGTCAAACCTTACACTTGCCTTCCACCTCGCCACCTCAAATAGAAGGGATCTCTGTTGCTGATAAATGGATGACCATCTGGTGGAGCGGCAAGCCACCACGGAACGCGGAATCTCTGACACCAGCGTATAATTCACAGAGGGACGAATCGTGTCGGTGGTAATCTGGAAAGGGACATTTATGGGCATGGCGATTCCGCAATTATGGGCGCCGAATAATCCCCACTGGTGGGCGGGCAAATGGACAAATATGGGCGTCT
>JAMDCE010000420.1 GCA_023489135.1 Chloroflexota bacterium | reverse complement strand
TTCTTGGCAGAGCTTCATGGTTTCGATTTGATAATCGACGCCACGGCTGACGGTGGAACAACTAGGTTCTTGAACCGCTTCAGTCTTCAATCGGGCATCCCGCTAATCGCGGCATCAGTCACTGAGGGAGGATGGGGTGGAGAGGTCGTCCGTTCCATCCCTGGAGTTACCGGTTGCTACGAATGCTATCTGTGGAGCGTGAAGGACGGTTCAGTTCCAAAGCCAAGTCAGAACCCAAAGCAGACCCAGGTGTTCACTCGAGGTTGTGGCTTTCCGACATTTGTCGGCACAGGTTTTGATGCTCTGGCGCTCGCTGCCGACGCAGCCCGTTTGGCTGTCCAGACGTTGTTGCGTGATGAGCCGGATGCCTACCCGAACGCACCCAACGATGTCCTTGTACGTCATAATCGTAGCGCCGGTAATACAGATCACCCACAATATGAGAGCGCTAGGCTGCCGATCCATCATCGCTGCGCTTGGCATCAGAGCATCGAGTCGTGATTTACATTTCACAGAGCGTTGTTTCCGTGTGGGAAGCAGAGATCAGGCGTTGGTATCAACCCGAGACCGGCGGAATGCTATTAGGATTTGAGACAGTATCGGAGCAGTTGGTAGTTACCCAGGCTACGCGTCCCGGGCCATTGGCTCGGCGCCGATGGCGATGTTTCCACCCAGATGATGCATGGGACATAGCGACGCTCGCGGATATATATGAGGCATCAGGCCGGGTTATACGGTACCTGGGTGAATGGCACTCACACTCCTTTGGAAATCTTCAGCCAAGCCGTGAAGACGCTCGGACCATGCGGCTGATCGCCTCTCACGAGCCTGCCAGGATGAAGATGCCCATTAGCGCTATCGTGGCCCGACGTCTCGGTACCGCACTTTGCTTCGCGCTCTACCAACTGAGCAGCGACGGACAACTGGAGAAGATTCCGGCCATGGTGATTTCATCCTAAACCAAGTGGACTAGCACGTCGACTGCCGCGCCGAGCGGCACGACCCGGGGCTGGTTAACTTGGTTCGTAGCAGAGAAGTGGCCGTCATGACCGTGGTGGGCCCTCCGATGGAGCCGCTCTAGGTTCAACTGGTGCGAATGATCCAGGGAATCGCTTTCGAATCCTAGCCAACTTGGCCTTGAGCAGGGGCAAAGTACTGGAGCCGAAGCGAATGCTTTGTTCAGAGGATGAGAGCAGAAGTTGCCGATGCCAGCTTCGGTCTTTGTCCTGAACCCAGACAACAAACCTAGTCATCGACTTCAAATACAACCGTGCGTAGTCCACGGATAGTTGATGAAGATCGAGTTTATTACGGCCGAGTCTGCTCTTACGAGAAAACTGCGGGAAGGGGAATTCATCCGCTTCCCGCAATTGACCGTCCCCCTGCTGGCATCTCTGACGCCTGCTGACATTCAGGTGCATCACACCGACGAGATCATCTCAGAGGTGGATTTTTCACGACCGGTCGATCTGGTGGCCATCACCTGCAACACTCCTGCCGCTCCTCATGCCTACGAGCTGGCCGTTCGATACCGGGAACGGGGCATTCCAGTAGTCATCGGTGGACCTCACCCAACACTCTTGCCCGTAGAAAGCAAGAGGTACGTGGACGCAGTCGTGGTTGGAGAGGCCGAGGAAATCTGGCCGCGGCTGATCGAAGACTTCCGAAACAGGAACTTGCAGCCCTTCTACCGCTCGGCACGGCCACCGTGCCTACATAATCTGCCTCACGCGCGCCGGGACCTCTTGAATGGCCGCTGGTACAGCAAGGGTGTTCTTTTCGCCACCCGCGGATGCCCCAACTCCTGCGAGTATTGCACTCTCCCTCACCTTTACCATCGGAAGCTGCGTTGCCGTCCGGTGGAAGAAGTAGCGGCGGAGGTGGCCTCGATCAAGGGAAAGCCCATCGTGTTCTGGGACGACAATATTGCGGCTGACCCTGCCTACGCCAAATCACTTTTCAGAGCCATCACGCCGTGCAAGAAGTGGTGGACCGGTCAAGCCACCGTGAAGGTGGGTGACGACGAAGAACTCCTCTGTCTAGCGGCGGAGAGTGGCTGCAAGGCCTTCTTCATTGGTTTTGAGTCTTTCTCCCAGGCCAGCTTGGATGATACAAACAAAAGCTTCAATCGAGTCGGGGAGTACCGAGAACTTGTTGCCCGACTTCACTACTACGGGATCGCCGTCCAAGCTGGAATGATGTTCGGTTTCGACGGTGACAGCCTGGATGTATTCGAGCGCACTGTCGAAGCCGCTAACAAGATCGGCATTGACAATGCAACCATAAGCCTGGTTGTGCCATTCCCCGGCGCGAGGCTTTTTGGTCGTCTAGTACGCGAGGGACGCATTCTCACCAGAGATTGGTCAAAGTATAACGGCAAGACCGACGTAGTTTTCCGGCCTAACCGAATGACAGCCGAGGAACTGCAGGCCGGGTTTGAATGGGCTAGCCGCCAGTTCTATTCGTGGAGCTCCATCTGGACCAGACTTTCTAGGTCGCGCACCGGTCTTGAGTGGAACATCCTCCGCAATGTTGGCTACCATCGAGCGACCTACCGCCATCGTGGGCAGGGCTACAATCCTGCCAGAAATTCGGTCTGGTCCACAGAACCGACCGGACCGAGCTGACTACCCGTACCCAATCTGTCAGCCCCCACTGGCCGGGTTCGACCGCGGCTTATCCCTCGTTTCCGTAGACTTCCACGTACCGCCATTTGTAATAGTGCTGGCCGACGTTGCCCATCTCCACCTTCCAACCGGGAGGATTATCCGGGGTGTAGGTGAGCGTGCGGCGCTCGAAGGCTTGCATCATGACGAGCTTGGTCTCCCCGCCCACTACTGCCGACATCCAGTAGGGCTCCGTGATGGGATAGCCCAGGGCGTAGGTCGAGTTGACAAGTTGTTCGTTCGCCCAGGTCTCCAGATCCGGGCGGTAGACCAGGCCCACCTGGCTCATAAAATCGACGAAGGCTTTGGGCACGTTGTGGCCGTAGACGTCGTTCCAGTTCCAAATCTGAGCCTCGGGGTCGGCCGTCTCAGCTGGGCTCAAGTCATCTCGGATTCTCCCATCTCCGAGCAACCGGGAAGTGACTTGTTGCCCAACTCTTGCCGGCGATCGGCCCAGAACATTGGTCAGAGTAGCATAGGTCGGTGCCACAGGGTCGTCGGGGTCGCCAGCCACGGATTGCTGCGATGGGGCAAAACTAGTGAAGGTGTTGTCCCCCATCTGCATCTGACCGCTGATCATTTCTTTGACCAGGAGACCGTTGGTCACGTACCATTCACCTGGAGGCGCATACGGATTGTTGATCTCCATCCTGGACTTGTCGAAGTAAAGGACCAGCCGCTCCTGATTCGGCGATTCAAGGTATGGTTCGTACTGCCTATCATATTGAGTGACCTGTGGGGGAAAGGTGGGACCCCAGTACCAGCTTCGACTAACCATGCCCTTGATGACCGGCAGGTCCGTCCGGTTCCACACGTTCCGGAAGCCCTCGTCGGAAAACTCCGGCCCGGCCGCCGAGGCCTTTCCTGGCGCCAAGGGGAGAAGGGTTACCAAGACAAAGATAAACACGGCCAGAACCAGCGACTTCCTCACTTGTGGCCTCCTTCTGTAGCGCCGCGTGGACGATTCCACCCTGGCCCACAGCAAGCGCTCAATTGCCAGTCATATTACACCGCACGGTTCCGGGCGTCAATGCTCTAAGAGGCCAACTTGTCTTAGATGAACGTCGCAATCGCGGTCTCGGCGAGGAATGGTCCGTTGTAGCCGGGGAAGCAGTCTGGCAGGCTCAAGAAAACCCCTCTCGCGGGGGTAACAGCTGGTGGGGAAGGGGGGATTTGAACCCCCACGCCTTGCGGCACATGATCCTAAGTTGAGCAGAACCCGTCTAAGAGCGTCCACGAACGTCTTTTTCACGCTCAATTTACGCTCGAAATTCTATACCAGTCTATTCTTCGGACCCCCAGTCTATCGGCTTTGCTGTCAGTTTTGCTGTCAAAAAAAGCCTGTGAGATCCACAGACCGAGCGCGATACAAATAGTTGCGAAATAAGCGAATTAAGCGAAATAAGGTTTCTAGTCGGCGCCGCTCTTTTCCTTCGGCCGGAACGCGCTAGACAGCTTCTCAATATCCTCTCGCCGAAGGTATGCTCGCTTATCCATCGGATGCCGGAAGGTCTGCAGGTTGTACTCCCGAATGAGGCGCCACACGGTGGGCCGGCTTCTCTTCAGGAGGGCCGCGGCTTCCTCAATGGTGATGTATTCGCCTTCCACAGTCGCTTAGCCTCCGCTCTTAGAGTCACCATCATTATATCATAACTGTAAAGATTCAATCTCATATATGACAGAAAGTGTATTGACATTGACTGACGGTTATGATACACTTACTGACAGACAGACAAAAGCCAGAGCCCTTAGCAGCTTCCGGTCAAGGTCAACTGCCAAGGGCTCCTACCCCGAAGGGCAAATTCATTATACCCTTCGGGCGACCAACGTCAAGGAGGCCAAACGTGGACGAGAACAGGGAAGAGACAGTGGAACGTGAATCGGTGTGGGCATCGAGCATGCCGCATCATTCCCTCAGATGGGTGTTCCAAAACATCGTTGATGAGGTGGTCACGCGGATGGGCGGATGGGAACCGGGGGACACAGCCCGATACGGCGAATTGAACGCTGAAGAAATCAAGAAGCTGGAGGCGATTGAAGTAGCCGGCTTCGCTGGTGCGGTGATCGTCGACCTCATGCGCCAGAAGCCATTTGCCACCTACGAAGAGATCGCCCAAGAGGCCGTCAAAGCCATCTCGCAGCTCCAGCAAGCGGCTGAGCGGGAAGTTGAAAGGGAGGTCGCGCGGAATACCGGGGAGAGGCGCTGACCTCTCCCCTCTATCTTTGGAGGATCCAGTGAAGAAGGAATTCATACTCGAACGTCAAGGCAAGTCTTTCGTCCTCTATGCCGGCCTCCTGGACGAAGCCCACGCCCAGGGACTCAAGCGAATCACCACCAGGTTGATTCAGACTCCGGAAGAGAGCAACGGCAATGTGGCGATCTGCTCAGCCGAAGTGGAGACGGAGAAGGGCATCTTCAGCGGCATCGGCGACGCGAGCCCGGGGAACGTCAGCCAGATGATGGCGACGTGCCTCATCCGGATGGCTGAGACGAGGGCGAAAGCCAGAGCCCTGAGAGACGCCGTCAACGTGGGGGTGGCGGCCGCTGAGGAGCTGGACGAGGAGCTCACGGCTGACCAGGACGCACAGCAAGAGCCCGAGCACGTCCCTATGGCTGAGAAGCCCAGGCCGCCGATGAGCAACCTACAGAAGGCCACGCCACAGCAGATCAAAGCGATCTATGCCATTGGGAAGAGTATCGGCTTACCCCAAAGCGGCGTTGAGGCGATGGCGGTTGAGGCTTTCCGGAAGGGCTTGGAGTATCTGAGCAAGGCGGAAGCCAGCCAGATGATCGACGCGCTGAAGAAGAGAACCGGCTAGCAACTGGCTCGCCGTGGGACAGCGAGAGGCGGCCTTGAGCGGGTCGCCTCTTTGTATTTCAGTATCAACCCCACAGGCGCGAGGCTCAGTGTTCAGGATAGAGAGTCATGGCGCGGATCCAACCATCAACCCCACAGGCGCGAGGCTCAGTGGAGGGGTCAATCGGCCTTCCTGGCGGCTGTGGTGAGCCCTGAGCGCCTCCAGGGCGTTTATCGTCGGGCAACTATGGCATTTCCGTACGATACAGGACCCAGGCGCGAGGTATAGATGCGCCAGGAGGTGCCCACAGTGGGCGCAGTGCCACTCCTCGATGGTTGGTCGGTCTGTCCTCTCCACACGCGCCCCTCTGCTGGTTTATTCCGCGCGTCCTTCGGCTGAAGGATTGGCACGGCAAAGGCGCCGGCCGACGAAAGCCGACGCCCCTACCGCCTATTCGAGCCGGCGGGCGCTGAGGTGGACGAGACCCAGCGTCCGCCACACAAGGAGGAGCAACCGGCCGGGAAGAAGCCACCGACCGAGGTTGTCAGAAGTTAACGAGCTCGCGGGCCCTTGCTCTCACAAGGTCTGGCGCGAGCTCCTGGATTATCTCATCACCAGCCCCGCCATGCGCCTATCCGCTCGGGCTCCGGAAGAGGCACGGGCTTTGCGTCGGGGTTATTCGCCTCGAGGGCTAGGACGCTGAGCAGATTCTTGACGGTGACCTGGCCGGTCTGTGGGCCCCACTCTATGCGGCACTTGCCGGCGACAGGGAAGTACACGATACCCTCCACTCTCTCAACCTTATTTCCAGGCAAGCCCCTCTCGCCGTCAAACCCGCGCTCTTTAGCCATCGCCTCCAGCTCCAGGAGTGCAGCCTCCAGTTCGTACAGGTCGACCGTTAGGGTCGGATCAGTGGCAACCCTCGTGCGGATCTCGGAAGGCAAACCCTCCACGAGGGTTAGCGGCTTTCGAGGTGTGATAGACCGCCATTGCAAAAACTCGCCGCGCTTAGCCTCCAACTGCGCTTGGGCCACTATCATAGCGCCCTGAGCCTGTCGGAAAGCTAGGTCAGCGGCCTGGTATTCAGCCGCTACTGTCTCGCTCTGAGTTCGCTTCTGTGCGGCCTCAGCTTCCAGGTGCGCCAATAGCGCGTCCCTGTGGCGCTGGGTAAGGAGTTGATAGACTGCCTCCAGGTCCTCCACAGTAGCCTGAGCCTGTTTCACCTGGCCGGCCAGTTTAGGGTCAGGTTTGCCATC
>JAMDCE010000074.1 GCA_023489135.1 Chloroflexota bacterium | reverse complement strand
AGGGCTCTGCCCGCCCCAAGCGACTCGAGCGCTCGGCGCAGCCCTCCGTAGCCTCCGGTTTTGACATAGGCGTCAATGCTTGAAGGCTCAGCTGCTCCAAAGTATCGCGTTGTAATGCGCTCGGGGTTACCCATCTTTACCACCAGAACGAATATCGTCCGCGCCAGCAGCTTCAATTGAATCTGTCGGCTTGATATGAAAATCAGGGCTCAGTGTCAATGCAGAATAAAGGTCGCTCATAGCAACACCTGTGACCTGCGAGACCCGCTCTGCCGCGGCTTCTGGAATATAACCATAGCAGTCCTGTACAGCCTCGAGCAGCTTCAGCACATCCCATCCCTCATCTTGACCTTTAGCTATAACAGCCTCAACCAGGGTAACGTCGATTGTCGCCTGATCGCGAGGCACGTCTACAGCCGGGGGCACGAGTTTCCCAGAGTAAGGCGCCGTCCGTGCCATACGAGCCCGGTAGAAACCACCGACCGTATGCGGCCTGAAGAGCGGCCTCTTGCGGAAACCTCCGCGCTCTGAATAGCTGATGGTTATGGCTCGCGGTGGGCACGCCTTCTCGCAAAGAAGACACGCCTCGCACTTGAGCACGCCAGTCTCTTTCTCTCGGATGAGTTGAATGAGGCCGCGGCTTCGCTCGGGAAGTTGTGGCTTTACGTAGGGATATATCTGCGTTATCTTCGGCTTGAAGATGTGCTGCAGTGTAACCTTTAGTCCAGTCAGGATCCCTAGCACTATTCCCTCCCAAACCCTTCGGCCGCGGTTTGTGGCAACGCTCCCTGAAGGTCTGTCGGCAGAGGTGCCATCGGTCTCCGCAGGCCCACCTCATCTCGGACGCGTTGCCGTATTTCTCTGGCATTCGACCTGAGGCTGCGCATCAGGACTCTCGGCGTCGTAACTATCAAGACTGCCAACAAAACCCAGTTGACTGCTGCAAGAGGAAGGAGGTACCCCTGTGGCAGCAACACGACTGTGAACCCGATGATGCCCATATTCACCAGCGCCAACGGGGTGAGCACCTTCCAGCTAAGCTCCATGAGCTGATCCGCGCGAAGCCGAGGCAGTGTCGAGCGAATCCACATAAACACAAACAGAAGAGCGTAGACCTTCAAGAGAAACCACAATACTCCTGGCAGAATAGGTCCGCCCCATCCGCCGAGGAAGAGCGTCGTAGCGATCCCCGACACTATAATCATGTTGCCGTATTCACCGAGGAAGAACATCGCCCAACGCATACCGCTGTATTCCGTAAGAAAACCAGCAACCAGCTCAGACTCAGCCTCAGGCAGGTCGAATGGGTTGCGATTGGTCTCTGCCAAGGCGCAGATGAAGTATGATGCGAAAGCCAGTGGCAAAATCAACACAAACCAATATCCTCGTTGCGCTTCGACTATGGAAACCAGCGATAGGGAGCTGGCGAGCATCACGGGACCTACGACAGACAGAAGCATGGGAATCTCATAAGAGATCATCTGCGCGCACGCTCGAAAGCATCCGACGAGCGAGTACTTGTTATTAGAACTCCACCCGGCCGCAATCACTCCCAGGAAGCCGACCGTGCCCATGGCCATGGCGAAGACTAGCCCGACGTTGAGATTGGCCGCAACCAGATTCGCGCTGAAGGGCAGAACGACGAAGGCCGCCAATACCGGCCCAAAGAAGATCACCGGCGCAATGAAGAACACCACACGATCCACCGAAGATGGCTGAAAGTCCTCCTTGGCAAGCAGCTTCATCGCGTCAGCCAGGCTTTGCAGGAGTCCCCATTTGCCTGTGTGATACGGCCCCAGACGATCTTGCACGAAAGCTGCTACCTTTCGCTCCATATATATGAGCACCAGGACGCTGCCGATCAGGAAGCCGAAAACGAGAATCAACGACGCTGCAAGACGGATGATCTCCCAGACCTGCGGAGGCAAGATCACAGAGCCGATCATCGGTCTACCTCCCCTAGCACGACGTCGATGCTGCCGAGTATGGCTATGGCGTCCCCGATTTTGCGTCCACGCATAAGCTCGGGAAGCATCTGCAAGTTTACGAACGACGGACCTCGAACCTTCGCTCTGAAAGGCCTCTCAGAACCATCGCTTATGAGGTGCACTGCCAGTTCCCCTTTTGAGCTCTCGATGCTGAAGTACGACTCGCCGTTTGGAGGCCGAATCACGTGAGGCACGCGTGCGCGTACTGTGCCTGAAGGCAGACCTTCGATTGCGCGGCGGATTAGCCTGATGCTTTCTCGCATCTCGCCGATTCGCACGCGGTATCTGGCAAAGGCATCTCCCTCCTCAGCTATCTGAGGCACGACGCCGAGCTCAGGGTAGACGCCGTAGGGTTTGAACGTGCGGATATCGAAGTCCACCCCTGATCCACGAATGCACGGGCCACTCACACCCATCGCGAGGCCGAACTCTGGCTCAATGTAGCCCACGCCAATCGTCCGAGCCAGAAAGACCTCGTTGCGTGTAATCAATTCCTCATACTCGTCTATGCGGCCTTGAAACAGGGCGAGAAAATCCAGGAGACGCCGCAGAAATCCGTTCGGAAGGTCGAAGAGAACGCCGCCCACTCGATGGAAATTGAAGTTCAGCCTGCTGCCGCAAAGCTCCTCAAAAAGATTTAGTATCTCCTCGCGCTCGCGAAAACAGTATACGATGGGAGTGAAGGCACCGAGGTCCAGCAGGTATGTGCCCAGCCAGACCAGGTGGCTGGCGCACCGGCTCAACTCGTCGACGATCACTCTCAAGTACTCCGCGCGCCGGGGGATGTTAATTTCCATCAGTTGCTCGATGGCGCCGACATAAGAGTGCTCGTTCAACATGCCCGACAGATAGTCGAACTGATCGACATAACGTATGCCCTGCATATAGGTGCGGTTCTCTAGAATCTTCTCGATGCCGCGGTGCAAATAGCCGATCACAGGCGTGCATTCGACGACTGTTTCGCCATCCAGCCTTAGCAACAGCCGCAGGACGCCGTGCGTGCTCGGATGCTGTGGCCCCATGTTCAGCACGATCTCGTCGGTTACGAGATGGGCCCCTCCGATCTGGTGCATTTCTACTTCGGGAATGCCGTCTCTCATGTTGCTCGACCTCTGGGTAGACGATAGGACTTCCGCAAGGGATGTCCATCGAAATCATCTTCGAGCATGATGCGGCGCAGGTCAGGGTGCCCCGAGAACTTAATGCCGAAAAGATCGTACGCTTCGCGCTCGTGCCAGTTTGCGCCTGCCCAGACAGGCGTGAGCGAGTCGACCACAGGGTTGTCGACGTTAAGTCTCGCTCGGAGACAAAGCGTAAGGTGGCTCGACAAAGAGTGCATATGATAGACCACTTCGATTCTATCCAGCCTGTCGACTCCACTGACGGAACTCAGGTAGTTAAAGCTAAGCTTCGGATTGTCGCGCAAGTAGAAGGCGACTCCGAGCAGGTCCTCTCGCCCTATCTCCAAATCGACGATGTCTCCTGCGCCAACCGTCAACTTGACAACTCGTTCTCCCAGGTCGGACCTAATGCTGCTTAATACTTCCTGCAAAACCAATCCCTTGTCAAAGCTCGCCTTCAAGTGATTTCTTCACCTGGCCATCTTTCTGCGTGAGCCATTTTTCCTGGGCTATCTTGTCTCTGAGTTTGAGCACTCCATCCAGGAGCGCCTGAGGTCGCGGTGGTCAGCCAGGTATATAAACATCGACAGGCACGATTGTATCCACCCCTTGAACGGTGTGGTAAGAGTCCCAGAACTCGCCGCCGCTCGTGGCGCACGCGCCCATGGCAATGACCCACTTTGGCTCAGCCATCTGCTCCCAAAGGCGCCGCAATCGCGGACCCATCTTGTTGGTAACTGTCCCAGCTACAATCATCACGTCGGCCTGCCGGGGGCTGGCACGAAACACCTCCGCGCCAAAACGGGCCATATCATGGTGTGCCTGCCCTGTGGCCATCATCTCAATGGCGCAGCACGCCAGGCCGTACGAGAGAGGCCACGGCGACCGCGAGCGAGCCCAACTGAAGAGCGTCTCGACTGTCGTCAGGACAACGTTCGGTGCCTCCAGTTTGCCCATTATGTCCACCGCAGAACCCCCTTCTTCCAGGCGTAAATCAGTCCAATGACCAGGATGCCGACGAATGCCATCATCTCGACCAGGCCTTGCAAGCCGAGCGACCTAAAAAGGATCGCCCACACGAGCACAAAAATAGCCTCCACGTCGAAAATGACAAACAGCAGGGCAAAAATGAAGAAGTGAGCGTGAAACTGCACCCAGGCTTGCCCGATCGGCTCTTCGCCAGATTCGTAGGCAAGGGACTTCTGCTTGCTCACTCTGCTTGGGGCAATCAGGTGGGAGATGCCGATGGTCAGGATTACGAACACCATCCCAGCCAGCAGGAAGACTCCGGCATAGCCATATCCTAAGAAATACTGTTCCACCGTCACTTCCCGCTACCAGCCTCTGCTAGCATGATGTAGTACAGCAATTCCCTGTAATGAGGATAGCGAAAACGACAGGATTTGTCCAGTTTTCCTTAGACACCTTCCTGGTAGTTCTTGCCAGCAATGCCAGGTTCTGTCATGGCCCATGGATCCATTATTCGATCTAGATCGTCCCTTGATAACAGTCCGCGTTCCAGCACTATTTCTCGGATCGGTTTGCCAGTGCGCAGCGATTCTTGAGCAACCTTCGCGGCCATCTCGTAGCCAATGTATGGATTTAGAGCAGTCGCAAGTCCCATGCTCTCTTCCACGTGCTGGCGGCACCGCTCGACGTTGGCGGTGATGCCTGCGACGCACCTGTCGGCGAAAAGCCTGAGCACGTTGGTGAGAATCTCGATCGACTGGAACAGGTTGAAGGCAATTACTGGCATCATTACGTTGAGCTCGAACTGTCCAGCCTGGGTTGCAAGACTGATCGTGGTGTCATTGCCCACAACTTGAAAGGCGACCATATTCAGCACTTCAGCCATCACGGGGTTTACTTTGCCTGGCATTATCGAGGAACCTGGCTGCACCGGTGGTAGGTTGATCTCGCCGAAGCCGGTCTTGGGGCCTGAGCTCATGAGGCGTAGGTCGTTGGCGATCCTAATCAGGTCTAGCGCCAACAGCTTGAGCGACGCAGATACCTCTGCGAAGGTAATCGTGCTTTGGGTTGCCTCTACGAGATTCTCTGCAGGTCGGAGGTCGAACCCGGTCAATTCGCCAAGCCGCCTGGCCACCTCGAACCTGTATTTCGGATGGCTGTTCAGTCCTGTTCCTGCCGCTGTGGCACCCAGGTTCAGCTCTTCTAGCGCACCCGCTGCCGCCTTGATGCGCGCGGCTGCCTTTCTTATCGAGGTTGCGTAGGCCGCGAACTCCTGTCCGAGCCTGATTGGCACCGCATCCTGCATGTGTGTGCGTCCAGACTTGATTACCCCATCGAACGCATCAGCCTTCGCATCGAAAACGCTTTCGAGATGGGCCAATGACGGGTAAAGCTCCTGCAGAAGGAAGAGGGCAGCTATGCGCATTGCAGTTGGGAAGACGTCGTTGGTGGACTGGGCCATGTTGACGTGGTCGTTAGGATGAACCAGGCTGTAGTCGCCCTTGTTTCCGCCCAGAATCTCGCACGCACGATTCGCGATCACTTCGTTCGTGTTCATATTGTGCGACGTGCCCGCTCCTGCCTGGAAAACGTCGACCATGAACTGATCGTGCAATCTACCCTCGATTATCTCTTGAGCAGCCTGGACGATGGATTTCCCGATGTTAGGATCGAGTTGCCCAAGGTCCATATTCACCTCGGCGGCCGCGCGCTTGACGATAGCGCTGGCCACGATCATTTTAGGATGAGCTTTGAGACCGCTGATAGGGAAGTTTTCGATGGCCCGAGCGGTCTGCACGCCATAGTAAGCATTGCGTAGCACCAACTTTTCCCCGAGGGAATCGTGCTCTGTCCTGAATATACCGTTAACCGATCCTTTGCCAACAATGTCGGTTCGATCGATGCTCTTGTCCATACGTCAATGTCCCTCCTAGCCAACAACGTGCATTAGACTGCTTCCTCTAAATCATCGTACGTGCGATCAGATTATGAGTCAAGAATTTTGGCCCGCCAGGTCATTTGCCATAACTGGATAATCCAACGAGCAAGCCTGCCATTGACAGAGCCACTTGCGTGCATCTATAATCATACAGACAGGCGTTACGATAGTGCCAGTCTCAGCCAAGTATTTGGAAGGGGAAACGCGCTGTGCGTGATCTAGCCAAAGCTTTCACCTACATGTTTGAGGACGAGAACTGGGTAGCCAAGATGCTGCTGGGCAGCGTTTTCGTTCTGCTTTCGTTCATGCTTATTGGCATTCCCTTCCTGGTGGGTTACAGCGTGGAAACCCTCCAGAACGTGATGGCAGGTAGGACCAGGCCGTTGCCCGAATGGACCGACCTGGGTGACAAGTTCGTGAAGGGTCTGTTCCTGGGACTGGCGCTATTGATCTGGGCCATCCCTGTGCTGCTCTTGTGGGGATTAGGTTTTGTATTCTTCTTCGTCGCCGCCGCAACGGGTGAGGGCGCGGTCGCGCTCGTTGGCACGGGAGCTCTGCTGCTTTACTGGGGCGCTGGCTTTATCTATCAGATCGCCCTAGTGTTCGTTCCAGCAATTATGACTCATACTAGCTGACTTGCCATAGGATGTTGGATATGTTTGGACACTCGAACATTGCGGCGTTGCAGCCGACGCTCGACTGCCGATTGCAGTTCAGCAA
>JAMDCE010000375.1 GCA_023489135.1 Chloroflexota bacterium | reverse complement strand
CGCGATGGTGAGGAGCCGCCGCCAGCGGCTATAGCGTCAATGATCTCCATTTCGTCTTCCAGTCGTGGATCCTCGTTGGTCAAAACAAAGAAATCGCAGAACCTGGCGGCCATTTGGCCCTGCATTGGGCGCTTGGCCACGTCTCGCTCTCCGGCGCTACCAAAGACGATAATTAGCTTGCCGCCAGTGATCGGCCGCAACATCCCTAGCACTTTAGCGAAGGCCTCGGGCGTATGGGCGTAGTCGACGAGCACGGTAAAGGCCTGACCCTCGTCGATTCGCTCCATCCGGCCAGGGATTCCCACGACGTCCTCTAGCGCCTCCTTAATAGTGAGAAGCGGGACACCCTGCGAACAGCCCACCGCCACCGCGGCCAGAGCGTTGTAAACGTTGAAAGGCCCCGTTAGCTGAAGGTTCAAGGCTACGGAGCCTCGCGGCTCCTGGACCGTGAAGCTCGCACCCTTGGGAGCTATCTGAATGTCGATCGCCCGAATGGTGGCCGAGCGGTCGCAGGCGTAGGTTATCACTTCACCTGGAGTCTTGTCAATGAAATAGGAGGCGTTGGCGTCGTCCAGGTTAATGACACCAACCTTGGCGATTCCCTTTCTTGCCGACGATCCCATCATTTCAAATAGTCTCGCTTTGGCCTTCCTATACTCGTCGACGGTCTGGTGGAACTCCAGGTGCTCGTGCGTAACGTTGGTCATTACCGCAACATCGTAGTCACAATTGGCCACCCGATGCTGGGCCAGCCCGTGAGAGGTGGACTCGAGCACGGCGTAGTCTACTCCAGCCCTCACCATGTCGGCCAGGAGCGCCTGAATCTCGGGCGATTCTGGCGTAGTCTGTCTAGAATCGTTAGACCACTGCCGGTCGGCCACTCTGAAGTCGACCGTACCGATAAGGCCGGTTGAAAAACGGGCCCGCCTTAAGACGCGCCCGATCAGGAAGGAAGTTGTTGTCTTGCCGTCAGTGCCGGTCACACCGATCACGCGAAGCCTCCTGGCCGGATACCCGTAGAAAGCGGCGGCCAGATCCGCCAGGGCCTCCCGGCTATCAGGCACAACGATAGAGGTCACTGTCTCCGCTACGCCGGTGATTGGTCTCTCGCTCACCACCGCCACTGCTCCGGCGACGACCGCCAGGCCAACAAAATCATGACCGTCGGTATGAGCGCCAGGCACGGCGACAAACAGAAAGCCCCGACCAACCCGACGGGAGTCGTAGGCCAGACCGCGAACCTCAAGGTCGGCCCCTCCCGTGACCATGGCTTGTGGAAGTGCTCGAATAAGGTCACTAAGCTTCACGTGCTCTCAATTCACTCCGCTTGATTAGGCCTGACCATCGTCCACAGCCGGTATAGAGGGGAAAGGTAGACCTGGTCGAAGGCCCCCAGGTAGCGCACAGTCTGTCCGCCGAATCCCTGCTTGAACCGGTAGACGCCCCAAAGCCCGTCGCGAACGTTCTTGTCGTCCAGATTCTCCCGCTCATCGGTGCCCGCGCCCACCGCCTCGGGGATTCCCCAAAAATCGTAGGCGGAGCATCCCCTCTCTTTCGCCCAGCGCATTGCCGACCACTGCAGAAGATGGTTGGGCATTTTGTCCCTGTGCTTGTCGCTGGATGCTCCGTACATGTAGATTGCCTCGCGCCCGAAACTCATCGCAAAAAGGCCGGCAACCACGCTTCCATCCACGCTGGCGAGGAATAGCTCACTCTCCCCTCGAGGGTGAAAGGTCTTCCAGACGTCCAAATAGTAATCCAGCGGGCGGATGGCGAAGCTATCCCGCTCGCCAGTCTCTTGCATTATGTCGTGGAAAGCGGAGAACTGATGTGGGCTCCCGGCGCAGTCGACCACCACGCCCCGACGCTCGGCGAGACGAACGTTGTAGCGCGTCTTGTTTTTCATCTGGGCGAGGATAGCCTGGTGGTCGCAAGCTAGATCCACCAGAATAGTGCTCGAGGCTTGAATCGCCCGAGGAGTACGCTGGAAGCCGTGCCTCTCCAGTTGCTCCACCAACGTTACATCGTAAGGAAGATTTGGCTCGATCTTCAAAAAGATAGCGCGGCGCCGTTTGGCGTAATAGCGCAGCCCGCGCAAGAGCAGATCGAGAGCGGAGTCATTGGCAAAGTCGACCACTGGTCCCCGGGGCACGTACCCAACAGTGAAGCCAAGAGCAGAACGGAGCAACAGTTGGGCGGCGCCAATTATCTGGCCACCTTCCTCGACGGCGATCCGGACTGGGCTCCAGCCGTATCTGGCCTTAAACTCACCCCAACGGTAGGACTGCAGGAGATGTCCGCAACGATGCCCGGCGACAAAGGTGTCCCAGGCTTCGACGGCGTCGAACCCAATTTCGCGAATCCTCAATCCACCCTGCTCCTAACTCGCGCACAAAGGCAGCCTCCTGAAGGAAGCTGCCTTATTTGCGAAGCTGAGCTCTATAAAAGGCTCAAGCCAATTAGTCTCCGGAACGCAGTTGATACGACCAGCCCAGGGGATCAGCGGAAAATTGGAGCTCATCCAAAGCCTCCTCAGCCGCCTCGCGAATTACCTCGTCGTCTACCCGAGCGCACTGGGTCAGCACCTGATGCGCCTTCCGACCGCCGATTTGGCCCAGGGCCCATATTGCCGCGAGGCGAACTTCCACATCGTCGTCCGCGACAAGGGGCACCAGGTCAGGGAGAACCTCTTTCCTCCCCAGTTCTCCACTGGCCCGCGCCGCCTCGTAGCGCATCTCTGCACTGGCGCTGTGAAGCTCCTTGGTGATGTTCTCCACCCAACGGGCATCGAGATTACGTCCCATGGCAAAGATGGCGCTGGTTCTCATCAACTCGTCAGGATCGCGATAAGCGCTTTCGATGATCTCCGTGACCTCTTCGTCACCGCCGAAGTAACCTATCGCCTCCACCGCTCGGCGCCGAACCTCGCTAGGTTCATTAGGGTTTTGAATGGTCGCCAGCAAGGCCGACTTAAGACGTTCACCCCAATTGTCGCCCAGTTCATCCAGTTCAGCCAGGTAGGCAAACCGGCCGAGGCCAATCGCCGCAGTTGCCCGAACCTTGATCGACCGGTCCTGCTTCAGCGTCTCCAGCAACCGGTCCAGGAGATCCTTACTTTCATCCTCCCAGAGACCCTCGATGGCTGCTGCGCGCACCTCCTCGTCCTCGTCGCTAAGGAATAAGAAGAACACCGTCCGAAAGTCTACTTCGATATTATCCTCCGCGAGATCAACGAGCGCTCTGACAATCTGACGCCGACGGCTCTCTTCGATAGTGGGCCAAGCGTTCTGCAACATGCTCCGCTCGCCCGGTTCGATATCTGAGAGCCGAGTGAGGCTAGACATCGCCAAATGTTCTGAAGGGTTCTTTAGTTTCCGAATTAGTTCGTGAAATGTCATAACTACAGAAATCCAGATTAGGGCTTACGCGGTTCATAGAAGAAGGCGTCGCCTTCCTCCTCATCCCTGTAGAATTGCTGGTTCTGATCGCTATCCAGGACAGACCGCAGGTATTCTGCCGAGAATGGCCTCTCGATATTAACCACAGCCAGCAGGTCATCCAAGAGAGCCCAGAACCGCGGTTCATTAGGTTCTCCAACCCGCTCGCCCACGTGCTCAAAGGCGTTAGCAACTACGATTTCTGGCCGCTTCCTTTCCCTGTCTTCCAGGCGCTTTGTGTTCTGAAGTCTTGGGAATCGCGCCCGACTCAGAATCCACTTATCTCCAATCTCCACAGAGAACGTGGTGGGCACAAAGACGAAGCGGGCCTTTCTCTCGTCAAACTGTAAAAGCTCAGCCTCCTGAACGGGAGCCTTGACATACTCAATGGTGAAAGCGTTCTCCTGTTCCGTTGGGCCAATGATAATCTTGGCGCCCGGTACGAGATTCTCCAGGAAGAACACGTCCAACCCGGTGATCCATCCTCCGCGGCTGCTGGTAGGATAGCGCAGTTCGGCGTTGAACGTGGCGTAGAGCTGAGGAACGGCGAATTTGATCAAAGCCGCATGCTGTTCCTCCAGCAGAGGCCACGGCAAAATCCGCTTCGCTTGGTCGTCATACGGGAGAAGGCCGTTCTCGTACTCATAGTACGTCACATAGTGTTCAATACGCTGGGCTTCAGCCTCGCCCTCGACCGCTGCCGGTTCTCCGTGGAGTCCAGGTTCTTCCAGATATCGGAAATCCGTGCCGATTTCGCTGGCTCTACGCTTCTGCAACCCAACGGGCGGCAAGTCAGTGGTGCTCCATAGCCGATCGGTATTGACCCCGACGAACTCGAAGTCTCGCTTTTCGCGAAAGAGGCGATAGTTCAGTGAGAACCGCAGATACTCGTAGTCCGGGTCGCTCGTTCGTTTTCCAAACAAGTCGGTCAGAAGTACGTTATCGGGCAACGGTTCCGAGGCCTCGACGATGTACTCCTTGATTCGCCGGAGATCGCCCTTGCTGAATCTCTCGACCATATCCTCCAAGAACCAATCGGGACCAAAGGAAACGAACCGAAAATCCTGCTGAAGAGCGGCTTCGAGAGCATCTTCGAAATAGACACCATATTCGTCGTAGATCTCGTCCGGATGGCGGGTCAGATCCACCACCACCCCTGGCGCTACCAGCAATTCCGTGGGAACCGCACGCACTTGTCGTTCCACGGGTACCACTTCTTCGGCCTCGACACGTTCTTCAGGGACCTCAACCTCAACAATCTCTGGAAGCGGCATAGTCCTTCGAACTCTGGCTCGGCGAAGCGGCGGCGCTTTCTCTTCCTCCACGACCGGCGCAGCCGGGGGCTCCCACAGCCGGCTCTTGAAGGTGTGAGAGGTGTCTTCCGGTACTTCGACCGGTGGTGCATACCGTCCAGACTTTGACGTAATGAAGAACACCTGACCGTCAACCTCTTCACGCCCGAACACACTGTCGTTTTCGGTCAGAGCGCGGTCGATGGCTTGGGATAGCTCACCGGGGTCTTCCCCTAAGCCTTGACTCAAAAAGAACTCCGTCAAGTTAGAAAGACTCTGCCTGATGGGGGAATGCAGACCGAACATAGCTCCCTGGCGCGCCATGAGGGTGAAAACCCGCTTCGCCAATTTCTGCTCTTCCTCGCTACCCACAAGTACGATCTGGTCCGTCTCCATATGACTATGGCGCTCCTTTTTTTCACCGTGCGTTACCACCGATAGTGCCGACAATATCTAGTCTTCCTCCCCCTCACCAATAGCTTCCTGGTGCAAACTCTCGATGTACCGATAGGCCAACTCCTGGATCGACTGCGGACTTCCCAGCCTCCGGACTAATTGGGCCAGTCGGTCCAAATGAGCTGGCGTGATTCTTAATTCCCTGGTTTCCATTGCGGTGGTAGGGCCTCCTTAATATCCACAATATTTGAAAGCTAGATTATGTATTCTACCGTAAAGACCTTCACACATCAACTGAAAAGGGACAAGCCTTAGGCGTGTAAACTATGTAGCGCAAGAGCCACTGCTCCAACGATCACAGCGTCGCGGCCCAATTTCGCGGGGATGATTCGCACCCCCTGCTTAGCCACGGGCAGAGCCAACTCTTCCACCAGCCTGTTCAAGGGATCGAAGAGAGAGTCCCCAGCGGCCGCGACACTGCCGCCCACAACAATCAAGTCCGGGTTGACGATGTCGACAATATGCGCCAAAGCTATGGCAAGGCGTGACACCACCCCTTCGACGATGCGGGAGCAGAGCGGATCACCGAGGCTAGCCGCTCTAAATACGAGATTCGGAGTTAGGTTACCATCCTCCGACTGCGCCAATCGAGAGAGCACTGATTCCTCTCCCTGCGGCGCTTCTCGTGCCGCCTTAACAATGGCCGGTCCCGACACGAACGCTTCCAAATGGCCTCGTTTTCCGCAACTGCATAGAGGCCCATCCCGCTCCACCACGATATGCCCGACCTCTCCGGCCGTGCTCGTGGCTCCATGGTATAGCCGACCATCCAGCACCAGACCAGCGCCGACGCCGGACCCCAGATGTAGGTAAACGATATTCCTTCGCCCTTGAGCGGCGCCAAACCAGGTCTCGCCCAGCGCCGCCATATTGGCATCGTTGTCGACGAGGGTCGGAATATTGAGTTCCTCCTCGATGGACTCCTTAAGAGGAAACCCCCTCCACCCGGGTCGCCGGTGGGAAAGAAGTGTAACTCCCTGGTCGGCGTCTACTGGCCCCCCAAAACCTACTCCAATCCTTACGATTTTCCCGCAGTCGATCTGGTTGCGCCTCACTAGGTCCGAAAGCATCGACTTTATCTTCTTGACGATGGTCGCTGCCTCGGTTTCTGGTTCAAGCGAATGCGTGATCTCATCCGTGATGCGCCCCTGCAAATCGGCCAGGACGACCCGTTCTCCCTGCCCGCCTATCTCGATACCGGCGACGAAGCCCTCCAGCGCCAGGACGGAGTCTGAAACTAAACTCGCGCTCTTCGTAATGCGTCCTTCCTCTAATGTCTCAGATATCTGGCCGACCACCTCATTGTGATCAAGTAAGAAACCGTGTTCCGCCAGTCCCTATCGTCACAATTCGAACCGCAGTCTGGGGAGACTCTAACCCAGGGCTCTTCTCCGCTCGAGTAGCCAGGGCATGACCGTGAAGAACAAGCCTTCACCAGACTCCGCAAGTCGTACTATCAGTGGCTGCAGCGCTTCCCAGCGAAGATCTGGCCCCTCCAACTCTGTCTTCAGAGTCTGAATGAGCTTCTTCATTTCCTCTTTCTTCGAGATATCGAA